>JBKJPJ010000126.1:0-3513 GCA_046595225.1 Saccharimonadales bacterium (SeqCode) | reverse complement strand
TAATTTTTGTGTAACATCTTTGATGATATTGGCACTACTTTGAAATTGCCGGGCCATCTGAGTATTACTCCTGTTAAGCCCCTCTGATAGATCCTTTTGCAGGCCCTCTTTTAGCTTAGTGACACTGTCGTTAATTTGAGTTAGATCTTGTTTAAGTAGCAACGCACTTTGAGCATCGGTTCCGGTATTATTTTTTTTAACCAGCAAATATATAACGACTGCCAAAAGTCCGGTTAATACGATTCCAAAGATAATTCCCACTACTTCCATACTTGTATTGTAACGTAGTCATTGATCAGGTAGAAGTGTCGCTTATCTATCTGAACCTGGACAGTGTGCGATAAATAGCAAGTAGATCTGCAGGGGTGATACGTGGTAAGGCGATTATCCCTTTTTGCCTATCTCATATAATGGAACCTGTGAGCTTTTTTGTATCTGTTAATTTTACTCAGAGGTTCCATTTTCGAGTACCTATATATTTAAAGGTTAGCGGAGGCAGTTTTTCTTCGGAATGATGAGCAATTAGGCAGCGGTCAAATAGAAATTAGATAGTTATCAATTAACAATGAGATAACAATTAGCTAATAAAACGATGCGCTATAACCACGGCACCACCCACAACGGCTGCTCCAAGCACTACTAAGCCGGACTGCCAATCTAAGAATTTGCTTTCTTGGCGCGACGCATTAATACTGGGAATAATGTCGCTGGCGGCGATGTAAATAAAGAAACCAGCGGTCGAACCGATTAACCAGGCTAGCAATGTAGCATTCTTTTGAGCAGTCAGATAAAACAAAATCGTACCAATGGCGGTAGCGAGCACGGCGACACCGTGTACCATTACCACCCCACGACGCTTCATGCCTCGCTGCAACAGATATCCAGAGTCAGCAATTTCACGGGGTATTTCGTGCAAAGCTACCGCAACGGTAGTGACTAGACCAGTGCTCACACTTACCAAAAAAGCAGCAGCAATTGCAGCGCCATCTATAAAGTTATGTAACCAGTTGCCCGTAGCGATCAACACAATAACGGGCTGGTTGGCCTTTGTGTGGTGAGAGTCAGATTTATGTTGCTGCTGGGACTCATATGGTTCTTTGCTATGGTGATGGAACCAATGCAACCAGCCCTCTAGCAAAAAGAAAAACAGTACTCCTACCAGTGCGGCCGTCAGTACCAATAACGGATTGTACTGTTCGACTCCATCATGTAAAAAGTCTAGAAAGGCTGCAGCAAGCAGTGCACCTGCCGCAAAAGGAGTTGCATAGGTAGCCAGTATTTTTATGAGTTTTTTGTTGGTTAAAAGCACTACGCTAGAAAAAAATACGGCGATGTCACCACACAGCGATATTGCTAGCACTAGCCAAATAGAAGTTTTCATATGCACTTAACATTACAGATCGCGTATGATTATTGCAAATTTGTCGCAGTTGCAATATAATTTGCCTATGCTTACTAATGATCTTCTGAAGAAAACGCTAAAAGACGCTGGCTATAGCGTAACAAAATCGAGAGATATTATATTTAATGCTCTAGAAGGCCATGAGCCCCAATCTATGGCTGAAATTGTGCAAAGCCTGCAACAGGCTACAGATAGAGCCACGGTGTATCGCACCATTGAGCTTTTCGAAAAACTTGGCATAGTTACACGGTTAAATTTAGGCTGGAAGTACAAGATTGAATTATCGGAAAATTTTAGTCACCACCACCATCACCTAAGTTGTTCAAGCTGTGGCATAGTCATATCTTTTGAAGAGGGCCAGCTATTGAACCAAGCAATATATCATATTGCTGTTGCTAAAGGCTTTACCATGCAGGATCACTCTTTGGAAATTCGAGGCCTTTGCCCCAACTGCCAAACTAAGTTGCAAAACTAAAAGACCCCGGGAACGTACCCAGGGTCGGTGGAAGCCTCACACTTCCGACTTTAGAATATCATAAAAAGCCTAATGCTATACAGGCTTGTTTTTCGCTATAATGATGTTGTTTCTATTCCTGTATCTATGGGCAGCCATGATCAATAAATAACTCAGGCTGGTTGCTGCTCCAATGGCAAAACCACCAATAACATCAAGTGGCGCATGAACCCCTAAATACACCCGTGACACTCCCACGAGGGTGACCACCACAAAGATAAGCCACCACCAACGTTTCGGGACTAGCGGTAATAGTGCTACTCCGAGAGCCATAGCAACAGCAGCGTGAGCTGATGGAAAGCCATATCCAGCCTCGTGGGGCCCACGTTGGGTAACATAGTGCAGCAAAAGGTTAGGACGTGGCCGTTTAAAAATATGCTTAACAACCCATGTTGATCCAAAAGTAATAATGCTCAGTATAAACATTCGCACTGCGTAAATCCGGTGATGCGCAAACCAGAGGATTGCACAAACCAGCACTATCATATATTCACTACCCCCGAAGGTGGCACCCAGAAAGAATGGTTTTAACGATACCGGCAGGTTATACAGCACATTAAATAATGACCGTTCCCAGCCTACGATACTTGTTACGCTTAACTGGCTTACGGCTATCCAAAAAGTAATAAATGCGGCAACCAAACCACCAAACATATACTGTTGAGCTTTTTTAGAAGAAAATGATGCTGTCGGTCGGTAACTCATAGCATTACTAGCATACTAAGTCTTACCAAATTGTGCTACTTGAAGCTTCTAACATAAGACCGTACAATACTGCTTATTATTAGAGGTTATTAATGCATTTATGGGTAATATGTCTGGAAGTTTTTGTTCTGGTTGCATCTTCGGCAATCTGTTCTGGTCTTAATATTGCATTGATGTCTCTCAGCGAAGCTGATCTTAAAAGAAAGGCCAAGTTGGGCGATGTACGGGCTAAAAAAGTCTTACCGCTCCGTCACAACAGCCACCTATCACTCGCAAGCATACTATTAACCAACGTAGCAGTCATCTCGGCAACGTCTTTGGTGCTGGATCGTGTTTTTAATGGTCTCATTGCTGGCCTGTTGAGCACACTTTTAATTGTAGTTTTTGGCGAAGTTGTACCCCAGGCGTTGTTTGCCCGGCACGCTTTGCGTGCTTCAGCCCGGTTTGCGGGTGTACTCCGGGTAATGATTATTATCACCTACCCTGTTTCTAAGCCATTACAACTGTTGCTCGACAAACTCTTCGGACATCAGAAAGACAGCTTGCATAGCCGTAACGAACTGGGCATTATTCTTAACGAGCACTTGGGAACCTCCGAAAGTGAGCTCGACGAAGACGAGATAGAAATTATGCGCAGCACGCTACTCCTGAGTACTAAGCGCGTGCAAGAAATTATGACGCCCATACGCAATGTTTACTGGTTGCAACCCACAACCTTGATAGACGAAGCCAAAATTGATGAAATCAAAGAACGCGGATGGAGTAGAATTCCTATTTTTAATGCTGGTTTGACCGAATGTATAGGGGTCTTACTCATGAAAGACCTGGTAGATATGGATTTCGACAATCATCCCAAACGGGTTAGCAGCTTAAGATTACGCCAAACCCAAAT
>JBKJPJ010000013.1:0-7690 GCA_046595225.1 Saccharimonadales bacterium (SeqCode) | reverse complement strand
GAAAATTGCAATTATAGAGCACGAAACGCCGTTAGCGCAGATGTATCGGATTAAGTTCGAAACAGAGGGCTACGAAGTTGGTGTGGCCGGTAACGGCACAGAGGGCCTGGCATTGATAGAAAAGCTCAAGCCGGACGTGGCCTTAGTTGACCTGATGATGCCGGAAATGACTGGGGACGAAATGCTGGCCGAGCTCCGTAAAACGGATTCTGGCAAACAAGTTAGGGTGATTATTTTGACTAATGTTAGCCGCGATGAGGCTACTAAAGATCTGGATACACTCGATATCTCTGGCTATATTGTTAAAGCACACCATACCCCGCAACAAGTGGTAGAAATGGTCGAAAGCGTGCTCCGTATTGCCAAGCACATTTAGTGGCCATGGCTCATAATTGCTCTTATAGCCCGTGTACCGTAGGATATAGATAGTATGGCTACAAAAATTGCGATTATTGAGGATGACCAAGCGATTTCCCAGATGTACCGGATTAAGTTTGAGTCCGAGAATTATCAGGTAGAAACCGCTGAAAATGGCAAATTAGGCCTGGAACTCTGTGAAACACTCAAACCAGACATTGTGTTGCTAGACCTGATGATGCCGGAGATGAATGGCGATGAAATGTTGGCTCTTATGCGTAAAACTACCTGGGGTAAAAATATCACGGTCATCATTTTAACCAATGTTGGTGAGCAGGAAATGCCAGAATCGATTAAAAATCTTGGCGTCAGTGCAGTGATATTAAAAGCCGACATGACACCACGGCAAGTTGCCGAAGTCGTCAAAGGCCAATTGGCCGGAAAGAAATAGTACGCAGTATGGCTCAAAAAATCGCGATTATCGAAGATGAACCGTCCATCCGTGAATTATATAAAATTAAGTTTGAGTCTGAAGGTTACCAAGTTGCTACCGCGATAACGGGGGTAGAAGGTCTTGCTCTTGTAGAACAGTGGCAGCCCGATGTTGTATTACTGGACCTATTGATGCCAGAAATGAACGGTGATGAGATGCTGGTTGAACTGCGTAAAACTAGCTGGGGTAAAGATATAAAAGTTATTATTCTTACCAACGTCAGTAAAGAGGAAGCTCCCGAAAATTTAGGTGAATTAGGAATTAGCCGCTACATAGTGAAGGCCGAAATGACCGCTCAAGAAGTAGCCGATTTGGTTAAGGAAGACCTAGCAGCAGCCGCGTAGGCCCCGCCAAACTACTACAACTAACTGTTACAATAAGTGTAATGAAAAAAATTGCAATTTTAGGCTTTGCCCGTGACGGTCAAGCAGCCTACGATTATTGGTTGAAACCCGGGAATGAACTTACCATCTGTGACCAAAACACATCCATTAAGTTGCCAGCAGGGGCCAAAAGTCAGCTTGGTGACGGTTGGTTGAACAATTTGGATGAATTCGATTTATTAGTACGCACAGCTGGCTTACCCCCTTCACTAATTACCGCCGCTAACCCCAATGAACCGGGCATTTTAGGCAAAGTTACCGGTAATATTAGTGAATTTTTGCGAGTCTGCCCTAGCAAAAACGTGATTGGGGTAACCGGGACTAAAGGTAAAGGTACTACTTCTACCCTGATTGCTAAGATGCTAGGGGTTGCTGGGCAACGAGTACATCTGGGAGGCAATATTGGCATTCCCGCCTTAGAACTTCTGAAGGAAGATATACAGCCCGACGATTGGGTAGTGCTGGAGCAAAGTAGTTTTCAACTGATTGATCAACAATATTCACCCCATATTTCGGTATGTTTGATGGTGGTACCGGAACATTTGAATTGGCACAAAGACATGGACGAATACGTACGCGCTAAGAAACAATTATTCGCTCATCAGAAAAGCGACGATGTTGCAATTTACTACGCTGCCAATCTGTTATCTGAGCAAATTGCAAACGCTTCGTCCGGCACTAAAATTCCCTTTATGAAGGCTCCGGGAGCATATGTGGAAGATGGATCCGTTGTTATGGAGGGCAATAAAATCTGTAAAACTAGCGAAATTAAGCTTCTAGGCGAGCATAATTGGCAAAACATCTGTGCGGCAGTAACGGCGGTCTGGCAAGTAACTCAAGACATAGATGCTGTGCGTTCAGTTGTTACTACCTTTACTGGCCTGGAACACCGGTTAGAACTTGTCCGTGAAGTGGACGGGGTTAAATACTTTAATGACTCCTTTTCTACTACTCCTGATGCTGCCATAGCAGCACTTAAAGCAATTTCAGGTCTCAAAATAGTAATAGTGGGCGGCTTTGATCGTCAATTACCTCTTGAGCATCTTGCAGAAGCGATTAAGGAAAATAAGGAATCCATTCACAAACTCTTACTTATTGGGGCTAGCAAAGAACGATTGAAAGATCTACTAGATAAAACTGGGTTTAACAATTATGAGCTACTTTCACAACAAAATTTGTCCGAGATTATACTGTATGCAAAAAGTCTTGCTGGGCAGAATGAAAGTATAGTATTCTCGCCCGGTTTCCCGAGTTTTGATATGTTTAAAGACTTCGAAGACCGTGGCCAACAATTTAAAAAGAATGTAGCGGAACTATGAAGAAATATAAAAAGTTCATTTTTAAAGATTGGGTATTTGACTCTAAAACTAAAAAGCTTGTACTTCGCTATTCCTATGATGACATTCTAAATTTTACAGAAACCTTCACATTTGGTTTTGATTTTCCTCATAACTATGACAAACAACTAGTTGTCCAAGCATGCCAGACACTTTTTATAATGGCTGGGGTATCCTACTATAAAGCATATTTAGCTGAAGAGATCGTAATTCAAAAAGGTCAGCTTGATTCTTCCTCGGCAGACTTCTTCAGTGAAACCTATCAGCGAGGTCTAGGAGAATTCTTTTACGTTAACCAGCTTAACCCTAATACAAAGATTACTTTCCCGTCAAAAGAGCCAGCAGTGAAGCCAGTGTCAACTCCTTCACAAGATGGTTTACTCATCGGAATAGGTGGTGGAAAAGATTCTCTTGTAACTACCGAGATCTTACGAGACCAAAATCGAGTGGCAACCTGGAGCCTAGGCCACCGTACCCAGCTAGAACCACTTATTAAAAAAATTGGATTACAGCATTTCTGGGTAGAGCGTCAGATTGATCAGCTGCTATTTGAATTGAATGAAGAAGACGCCCTGAATGGACACATTCCAATTTCGGCGATACTAGCATGTGTGGGTATGGTAGTAGCTGCTTTAACAAATTTCAGTGACACAATTGTCTCAAATGAAAGCTCAACCAGTGAACCAAATTTGGTATATCAAAATACTGACATAAATCACCAATATTCTAAGTCGTTGGAATTTGAAGATGCTTTTCAGAAATACCTTAAAGCAGTCCTGCCAGGAATGCACTATTATTCTTTTCTCCGTCCATTTACTGAGGTCCGTATCAGCGAGCTGTTTGCTCAGATTGGCTTAGACAAGTATGCTTCAGCCTTCAGTTCGTGCAATCGAGCTTTTACACAGGCTAGTTCACTGATGTCTTGGTGTGGCGAGTGCCCAAAGTGTGCCTTTACCTTTTTAGCCTTAACTCCGTTCGTTGAACGCTATAAACTTGAAGAGTTATGGGGGGGTAAAAACTTGCTTCTAGATCCTGCCCTTGAGAAAACATATAAAAATTTACTAGGAATTGAAGGCAATAAACCTTTGGACTGTGTAGGTGAGGTTAAAGAAGCACGAACAGCCATGGTACATGCACAAAGACAATACCCAGAACTCAGAAAGTACGTATTTGATATCCCCGCCGATTATGATTACAGAAAACTATCGCCTCACCTTATGCCTGACGAAAAATATCAATTACTTCTCACTGGCACGGCGGGCCGATAAAATAACATTTTCAAATAAAGCACATACGGTCAGTGGGCCAACCCCGCCCTTCTCTGGCGTAATCGTAATATTGGGCATCTGACGGACTTCGGGGTCAACATCCCCGACTAAGCCATTTTTGTCGGTAGCTACTCCGGCATCAACAATCACGGCGTCATCTTTAATCATATCCTTCTTAATTAGTCCTGCAACGCCGGTAGCACAGACCAAGACATCGGCTTGTTTGGTTGCACTCGCTAAGTTCCCACTCTGTTTATTCATGACCGTTACATCCATATTAGACGCTTTCCATATTTTTGCCAATGGCTGGCCTACTAAACGGCCGTGGCCAACAATGACTAATTTTTTATTGCGCAATTCAATGTTATACCCAGCAAGTAACCAATTGATGGCCATCGGGGTTGCCGGGTCAAATTTGGCGCCCGTTCCAAGACCGTCCACATCTTTACCAGCATCAACGGCATTGAGGATCTCGGTTGTCTGTTTGGGGTCTGGCAGTGGAATTTGTACGATAATACCATGGACGGTTGTATCGTTGTTGGCAGCTTCAATAGTTTTAGGGGCATCTGCTTGTTCAACGGTTCTAACCTCAACCTCAACACCAATGTCTGCTCCATATATTGTTTTGAGCTTCATGTAGCTATCTACCACCGGATCCGGATTAGTTCGAATAATTACCAGTTTAGGAATAATATTGTGGCCCTGACTAATACTGCGGGCCTGGCCACCTTGACGCTGTTTAATATAGCCGGCTAAATCCGAGCCATTGAGTAATTTCATACCAGCGTATTGTACCCTATAAACACTTGCTAAAACAGGGGTAATCTGCTAAAGTTTGTTCGTCCTCACTCATTCATTACGGGCCAGTAGCTCAGCTGGTTAGAGCACCTGCCTCTTAAGCAGGGTGTCCGGGGTTCAAGTCCCCGCTGGCCCTCCATTACGTTTATGCTTAAAACAGAGGTAATATGCCTCTGTTTTTTGTTATACTGATGTTATGAAAATTGCCGTTCTTGACTACCGTATTCCACTTGAGATTCAGCAGGAAATACAATCCCTTGCATCTAACGATGTCACTTTCCCTTCGTCTCGCTGCCCTGAAGATATGCGGATTGAGAGTACTGGGGATGCAGAAATCGTGCTAGTAACTCCTTGGGAGAAAATAGATAGAGCGTATCTTGATGCATGTCCAAATCTTAAATATGTCGGTCTTTGCGGCACATCAACGGCTAATGTCGACTTAGAAGAACTTACTAGACGAGGCATAGTCTTTACCAATATGCACTCGGGCAAAGAGGACAATAATGCAAAAGCTGCTAGTGGTAAGGTGGCGGTAGCAGAGTTCTTCTTTATGCAACTCGTTCAGTTGGCTCGAGGCATTGGAGCGTATCAATGGAAGCCAGGCAAGGTTCACCAGCTAAAAGGACGATCTCTTGGCATCATAGGGCTAGGTGATGTTGGTAAAGGAATAGCTCATATGGCACTTGCTTACAAGATGGACGTGGTATATTACAGCCCGCACCGTAGGCCAGAGTGGGAAGATCAGAGAGTAGAGTATAAGAGCAAAGAGGATTTACTGAAATCCTCTGAAATTATCGTCCTATGTAGTACTACCAATGTTGAGGTGTTGGGAAAAGAAGAATTTAAACTAATCAAAGACGGATCCATTTTGGTGCAAGCTTGCGGAGGCAACCCTTTCGACAAATCAGCATTTTATGACTGGATATCTATCTCAGATAACTTCGCAATATTTGATATGTCCGCGAATGAGCAAAACTATGAACTATACAAAGACTTACCCCGGGTCATTTTTTCAAAAGAGGTTGCAGGTGATACGTATGAATCAAACCTCGCGAGAGGACGCCGTGCTTTATGGCACCTAAAGGACTTCCTTCAGCCTGGCTGAGTGAATAATAGTTGTAATAGCGTCTACGATGGCCCTCCAAGATTGCTTTTTTGCGCCTTATAGTTTGCTTTATGACTGCTGAACGAGAACCGCAATTGCCTTCTCTTGATCCGCTGGATCAATTAAGTGTAGATATCCGAAATGGTTTAGTTGAGCAATTGACTCCGTACGTACGAGCTTTTACCGCACGCGACACACAGCAAAGCGAAAGAATTGGCTATTTTCATGATATCCTAGTGCAGCTAAGAAACACTTCGAATCGCGCTTTTAATTCACCTGAGGCAAGAGATGCGTTTATGTATCGCATTCTAACAGGTGAGCCTATACCCTCTGGGCCGTACACAGAAATTGATATTACTGAAACAGCTGCACAAGTCACAGCCTTAAACGCACCTGATTAATAAACATGTATCGTTTCATATGGACTATAGAACTCAACGACCCTGAAAAAGAATCAGATTTTATAGAACACTGGCACACTGGTAGTGAGATTTTGCAGGAGTATCCTGGTGCACTTGGTACTCACATTCACAGAACGCGTGACGCTAGCCCAGGTTCATTCTTTCTTGTTGCCGAATGGGAATCGCAGGAAGTTCGAGATGCTATGGATGAAGATGCAAACAATGGAGATTCTGAACGAGCACGTCGCTGGCAACAACTACCACCTAACGAAAGTTTTGGTAAGGTTTTGGGTTTTGCAGGAGTAGAGATTGGTGCAGACATGCCCGAGCAATCAACTGAAGTTTAGTCGCGATAGCCACCACAATGGCCCTCCAATACGGTTATGCTTATATTGCATTTAAACACTGGTATTTAACAAATAATGATATTGACAGGTTGTACGCTCGGAGATACAATAGTAAGTATTATGAATGTTACATCCATTTCTAAGTTTCGCAAAGATGCAAAGTCTTACTTCGATCAAGTTATCGATGATAAAGACGTGTTATTAATTACTCGCAATGATGGTCAAACGGTAGTAGTGATGACTTTAGACCAATATAACACTCAAGTGGAGACAGACTATCTCAACAGTAGCCCAGCAAATCGTAAGCATCTCGAGACATCCATGACTGCTCTACAAGCCGGAAATGTTAAAAAACACGATTTAATTGACGGCTAAGATGGCTCAGAGAAATTTAATGTTCACGCCCCAATCATGGTCGGATTATACGTACTGGTTAGATCAGGATAAAAAGACAATTAGAAAAATTAATAAACTTGTTGCAGATATACTTCGAAATCCTTTTGAGGGTATAGGTAAACCTGAGCCACTAAAAGATAATTATTCAGGTTTTTGGTCAAGAAGAATAGATGATAAAAATAGATTAATTTATTCGGTTACAGACGAATCAATAAATATTATCGCTTGTCGATTTCATTATTAGGAAATAAAATTATAGTTGCGGTAGCTCGCACTATGGCCCTCCAAGCATAAGTAGTATGAAAAGCTCTACAGCAAAGCTAAAATCTCTAGTGTGAAGTTGTTTGGCTGCGAAGTTTGGCGGCTTTTTCCGAAAGAATTCGCTGGTCTGCAATTGATTCTTTAGCGGCCTTATTGAGGGTATGTTCCGTGACAACCTTAGCGTAAGATTTTTCAGTTCTGCGTGATTTTGTCCTATTGAGTATCATAATATTTCTCTATCTAATTCCTGTTTAGTATAGTTTTTTTGAAGTAAATCGTCAATCTCATCTGACTTATTCAAAATCGTAAAGTTGTGGCTGTTGTGGACTTTTTTCAAGATTCTAATATCAACTCTTGCACCAAAAGCTTTCTTTACTTGCCGCACGTTCTCTTGAACCGTCATACAAAAATTAATAAAACCGTCTCTTGTCAACCTCCCCAAACAGCGAACACCTTGTCTCAGACTTTTAGCGGCATAGTCGCGCTGAGGCTGGCAGCGTAAGCTGCCGGACTCATGCCTAATGCGCTGTGAATGCGTTGGTGG
>JBKJPJ010000095.1:0-3895 GCA_046595225.1 Saccharimonadales bacterium (SeqCode) | reverse complement strand
AAACTAGTGCAAAAATTGCACAAGTTGTGGATAACCGTCCCAAATACAATGTTACCCATTACAACTTGGATGTAATCATATCTGTTGGTTACAGAGTAAGTTCCAAGGTAGCTACTCACTTTCGTCAATGGGCGACAGAAGTTATTAAACAGCGCTTGGCTACTAAAACCGGGTTAAGTCGTGATGTGCAACGAATCATAATCAGTGACAGAATAGCAGTCGAAAACAATGAGCTACTTCAGTCAGCTGCTGAAATGGGGGTTACTAATATGCCCCTTTTTTACGATGCTGGCTATCAGGGGATGTATAGGTTGCGTATGCCTACTATTAAGAAAATTAAAAAATTGGGTAGCGATAGACTTCTTGACCGAGCCGGAATTACGGAACTCGCAGCTAACGAATTTCGCATTACCCAAGCAAACCAAAGATTAATAGCGTTGCTAGAAGCAGATAAAGTTGTGGGACACACGGCTGCAATAACTACTCATTTTATGGTTGGCAAGGAAGTCCGCGAGGCTATTGAGCGCATTGGCGGTGTTTTGCCCGAAGAACTTGCGCCAGAACCCGAAAGTGTTGATGATGTAAAAAAAAGAATGTCTAATAAAAGAACTAATGAAATCTCCTAACGCCAAGAAAACCAAAGTCTATGTTGGATTGTCCGGCGGCGTCGACAGCTCCGTTACAGCTGCTGTTTTAAAACAGCAGGGCTATGACGTTACTGGCGTTTACATGAAGAATTGGACCAAAGATTTACCCGGCTTTCCTTGCCTCTGGAAGGTTGATTATCAAGACGCCAAACGGGTAGCGGTGCAGTTGGGTATTGATTTTAAAATGTATGACTTCCAGACCCAGTACCACAAGAAAGTGGTCGATTACATGATAGAAGAATATACAGCCGGCCGCACGCCGAACCCAGATATTATGTGTAACCAAGAAGTTAAATTTAAATTGTTTCTAGATGCAGCACTGGCCGATGGAGCGGATATGATTGCTACCGGGCACTACGCACGTACTAAAGATAGCCAATTATTAACAGCCAAGAATAAAGAAAAAGATCAAACCTACTTTTTGTACCGTGTAACCGGCAAGGCTCTGGCCAAAAGTCTGTTTCCTATCGGGGAATTTACAGATAAAAAAGAAGTGCGGGCGGTGGCCAAGAAATTCGGTTTGGTGACGGCTGACAAAAAAGACAGCCAGGGTATCTGCTTCGTAGGCAAAGTCGGAATTAAAGAGTTTTTACAGCAATATGTTACTGCAACGCCCGGAGACATCCTCGATGAAACCGGAAAAGTAATTGGCCAGCATGAAGGGGCTATTTTTTACACCATTGGCCAGCGGCATGGTTTGAGCGTGGGAGGCGGGTTGCCGTATTACGTTATTGGTAAAGATATGCAAACCAACCAGGTTTACGTTACCACTAACCTCGATGATACTAATCTTTGGAGCCAATCGCTTCGCTTAACAGACGTACACTGGATAAATGACGAGCCCGACATGACCTTAAAGTACCAGGTTCGGACGCGCTACCGGGCCCCATTAATTAGAGCAGGTTTAGAAAAAAATAAAGATACGCTGTTGGTTCAACTTGCTGATGAAGTTCGGGCTGTAACCGCGGGGCAGTCAGCCGTAATATATGATGGAGAATTAGTAGTAGGCGGCGGAATAATTATTTAAAAACTTTATAAAATTGCTAATGCTTGATAAAATCTTAATCCTGGTGAGACTGCTCCGCCTGTGCAATCTCCAACGCCTGAGCCCGTACCAACACCGGCACCATCGCCTACACCGACCACCACTCCACCGGTGTACCCTGCGCCTATAATGCCTGCAACATCAGCGAATTCCAGCTCTAAAACATCAAAGTTGCCGCTTATAATTGCACTTATTGTAATTGGACTTTTGCTAGTTGGCGGAGCAGCGTATGCTCTTATGGCTAATTCTAAAACTGCTACTACCATAACTCCTACCTCTGAAAAAACTCCGAGTATAGCAGTAAAAGGCACCGGTCCGAAATGTCTGAACTTGAATGATTTTCCGACGGAAGCAGCCAACACATACGCCTTCAGTCAAGGGGTATTCTTCAAACCCGATACCATTGTATATGAATTTCCTGATCAACTGGATACTACCCTTACGCCAATCGTTAATTCCTATAATAAATTTAAGGATCGGAAATTCAAGATTTCGGTGAGCGGATCGGTTAGACAGGGAGATAACAAATCCCAGGCGTTGGCTAAAGCCCGTGCCCAAAAAGTCGTAGACGAGCTTGTGAAGAGGGGTATCCCGGCCAACATCCTGTATATTGCTGACCCCAAAGACTCATCATCGGACCTTAACTCACCGCTCGCGTCAGATTCTTCCAACCGCAACGCCGCTATCCAATTTGACACTTGTGCCCCAACTACCAGGCGCCCTCTTAGTAAATTTCCTTTGACCTCTGGTACAATAGGGGGTAAATGACAGCACAAGAAATACGGCAAGCTTATTTAGATTTCTTCGTAGAAAATGGCCACAAGGTTATTCCGCGGGCTCTTTTAGTTCCTCAAAACGATCCCACTACACTGTTTACCGGCAGTGGTATGCAACCTCTTATTCCGTATTTGCTGGGTGAACCGCACCAGGATGGTACCCGGCTCGTCGATAGTCAAACCTGCTTGCGGGCCCAGGATATTGACGAAGTTGGTGATAACCGACACACCACCTTCTTTGAAATGCTCGGCAACTGGAGCCTGGGTGACTATTTTAAACAAGAACAATTACCATGGTTTTTTGAATTTTTAACAGATACGGTTGGCCTTGATCCAGCGCGGCTGTATGTAACCTGTTTCATGGGTGACGATGCCAATAGTATACCCCGTGATACAGAAGCTGCGGGTATTTGGAAAGAACTTTTTAACAAGAAAGGTATTGACGCAACTGAGGCCGAAATTGGTAGCGAAGATGATGGTTACAAACGCGGCATCAAGCCGGGGGAGCGGATCTTTTATTATGATGCCAGCAAAAACTGGTGGTGCCGGGCCGGTAAAATAGGCGACATGCCAGCCGGAGAACCTGGCGGTCCAGACAGCGAAGTGTTTTATGAGTTTGAGTTCATTGAACATGACACAAAATGGGGTCCTCTTTGCCACCCCAATTGTGATTGTGGCCGGTTCATGGAAATTGGTAACAGCGTTTTCATGGAATATGTCAAAACTGATAGTGGTTTTGATAAACTTCCCAAACAAAACGTCGACTTTGGTGGTGGACTGGAGCGGATTGCCGCTGCGGCTAAAAACAGTCCTGATGTCTTTAAAATTAGTATTATCTGGCCCATTATTGAAGTGCTTCAAAAACACAGCGGCAAAAGCTACGATAATCATACACAGAGTATGCGGGTCATTGCTGACCACCTGCGGGCAGCAACATTTTTGGCTGTTGACGGTATTACTCCCAGCAATAAAGAACAAGGCTATGTAATGCGCCGTTTGGTACGCCGGGCTATCCGCTTTGCGTTTGAGCTGGGTATTGAGCAGAACTTTTTAGAATTCGTAGTCCCTGTTATAGCAGATTTGTATCACAAGGACTTTCCAGAAGTGGCCCAAAAACGTCAACAAGTTATCGACATTCTGACAAAGGAGGAAAAGATCTTCCGCCAAACGCTGCGCAAAGGTTTGCACCAATTTGGTAAGCTGACCGAAAATGGATTAACCGGGGAAGAAATATTCCAGCTGTATGATACCTATGGTTTCCCCGTTGAGCTATCTGTTGAAGAAGCAGGGGTTCAGGGTATTTTGCTTGATACTAACTGGCAAAAGCAGTTCGATGCTAAGATGACCGAGCAGCGGCAGCGCAGTCAAACAGCAGCTAAAGGTACCTTTAAGGGGGGCTTAGGCGGGCAGACTTTACAGCATAAGAA
>JBKJPJ010000074.1:0-8488 GCA_046595225.1 Saccharimonadales bacterium (SeqCode) | reverse complement strand
GTGTTGCTTGGATGGAGAATGAAAGGAAGCTTGTGGGCCTCAATCAATCATTCAGCGACCAAATCACCGTACCGTAACCATTAATGGCAAGAGAATTATTTTTTTCTCCTATCGAGCTCCTTCTTGACCTCCTTACGGATGGCCTCTTCTTGGCGACGAGCATTTGCTCGTTCCCTTGCTTTGTCGGAATTCATGGACCAACCTGCTCGCTCGGTAGGCATATTGCCTCTCTTTCTTCGGTGGGTGGTGGTACGGGCATGTGGTGGAGAAGTCGCTGGTGAAAGCGCCTTAGAGCTGCTATGTACTACCGAAATCGGCAATACACCCCCAGTTAGCTCGAGCCATCGTTGCCAAATAAAGGCGAACGTGTCTCACTCCGTGAACTTGCAGGATGTTAGAACGGGAATCGAAGACCAAAAGTGTACTGGAACACCAAGTCTCGACTTTACTCAAGAAAACTGATTTTACTAGTTTTCAGGAGTTAATCCTTTCCATTAGCCGGTTTGCACGATGCAAAACCAGTTTTTGAGAATCCCCTTAAGTGGCGCAGATGACCACATAGTCCTAATTGCACATCCTACAAGAAATACCGGGACTACCACGCCTTTTCAAGGGGCAAGGTCTCTACTCAGGGGGTAGTCCCGGTGCGGATCAGACAGGAATTGAACCTGTGACTTCTCGTTTTTAATACGAGTGCTCTTCTACTGAGCTACTGATCCCGATTTATATAGATAGTGGTGTATGGCCACCTGCCATGGCCAAGCAACACTACCCAATAAATCTTCTTAATTTTGCAACACACCTGTCAAAGTGCTCTTACAAGGAGCGGAAGATCCGCTCAACCTTAAAGCCAGAATATAATACGATATTATATAATAAATATCAATAGTTTATTGCTTTATTATATTAAGATTAAATTCGCTCAGCCAACAGTACATTTGCGGCCTCAACAGCCACGGTATCGAGCAGCTGGTTCACTGCCGCGGTTTTAAGGGTACGATCATGGGCAGTTATAGCCAGGCGTAGCGTTATGTGCTTAAAGGCATCATCCTTAACATCCTGGTAGATGTCGACCGGTCTGAGCGTAAAGCTGGTGTCTTCGGGTGCGTTTTCATTCAGTCCTGCTTCAACCACCGCTCGGAGCTCCTGGTAGCTAACTTTTGCGGGAATCTTCAGTGATAAGTCTTGTTCTACCTTTGGGAAACGCGATAATGGCTGGTAGCGCGTAGCCTGGGCATGCTCCAAAAGCCGTTCAACGTCAAGCTCCATAGCTGCAACAAAGTCGGGCAGCTTTAAACGACGGCGGACATTGGCTTTAAGTTCACCCATCTCGCCCAGTAATGCGCCGCCAGGCGTTTTTACATACACAGCTCGGCTGCGCTCAAATGGAGCAATGGCCTGTTGACCTACAGGAACTTTGGGTTCGTAGTTAGAAGCACGTTCCAACACATAGGGTATACCGAGGCTACTCAGTAAATAGTTAAGATATATATACAGCTGGTAGTATGGTGCACCGGCATATTTTGTAAGGGCAGTTTTTTTATCAGCGGCAAATACTAGCCCCAGGCGTTTTTCTTCTATTGGCAGTTTGTCGTCATCAACTTGGTCTTTGTTATGAACCGTGCCCATTTCAAAAATTGCAAACTCATTATAGCCCTGTTTAAGATTTGGTCGAACTTTATTGAGCAGATTAGGCACTATACTCATCCGAAGATACTGTAGATCTGGACTAATAGCGTTACTTAGTTCGTAGGCATTGGCAGCGTCCTGTTCAACCTGCTGTAACAGATCACCATCCACAAAACTATAGGTCAGTAGTTCGTTTGCACCGGCACTTGCTAGCAGCTGCCGGAGTTGGGTTGTGAAGGCCATCAGTTGATGTGGTTCAGCTGGCGTAAGATCTCTTTTTGGTAATTTCAGAGGCAGGTGATCATAGCCGTACAAACGCCCCACTTCTTCTACAATATCCTCTGGTATGGCGATGTCGGTACGCCAAAATGGCGGAGTAATGTGCAGCTTTTTTCTGTCTGCTGGAACGGTGGTTATCTTAAATTCAACGTTTTCCAGTAATTTAGAAATGTCAGTCAACGAAAGCTTGGTTCCTAACCGTACATTTATAAAGTCAGCCGTTACCGCCACGGAACTATTTGACTGTATATCGGTTCCACCAATATCGAAAACCTTACTGGCAGGCTTGCCCTTGCTAAACTGTTCCAGGTATGTCATTGCATGCGCTAAGACCCGGTCGGTTTGATGGATGCTTTGACCCTTATTAAATCGTGTTACGGCTTCGGTAAATAATCCATACTTCATACTGGTGCGCCGGATGTTATACATGTTAAAGTTGGCACATTCTAAAATGATGTTTGTTGTGCTAACGTCAACTGCAGTTTGGGAACCTCCTATCACGCCTGCAATACCGATCGCTTGTTTGTCGGTAGCAATGACAATGGCTGGAGCTTCCAATGCTACAGTTTTACCATTTAGAAGTTGGACCGTTTCTTTAGCTTTAGCCTGGCGAGCAATGAGTTTTGGCGCGGCTCCACTGAGCGCTTTTACTTTGTCGTAATCATAGGCGTGTAAAGGTTGCCCTGTTACGTACATGCAATAGTTGGTGATATCCACGACGTTATTAATGGGGCGAATACCAACGCGCGTTAGCGCAGCTTGCATTGAAACTGGGCTTGGGCCCACCTTGATATTGCTAACAGCAACGGCCATGAAACGCGACACCAATTTTGAATCTTCCACTTTTACAGTAAGCGGCAAACCACTTCCCGTCTCTATTTGCGGTACTTGCAAATACCAATCGGGGCTTTTAAAAGCGAGGTGTTGAATCCCTGCCAGTTCCCTGGCCACACCTAGTAACCCAAAGCAATCCGGACGATGCGTAAACATCTTATTTTCAATATCCACCACTGTGTCATCGAGGTTATAAAGCATCTTCAATGGTGTGCCCGGACGAGCGTTGTCCTTACCAACGTCTTCGGCCACAATTTCTAGAATGCCATTGTGATCTTCGCTAATATTAAGTTCACTTAGGCTCGCAAGCATACCATTACTAATCTTGCCTCTTAGATCGCGGGCTTCCAGCACCAGCGGATCTTTACCAACGGTGCTCGGTACTGTAACACCAGGTGGAATCCATGCAGTCAACATTCCTGCCTTAACATTTGGCGCACCACAAACCACTTGCACCAAGCCCTGGTCATTCCGAGCCACATTTTTTGTGGTTTTATTGTCGTCCACCAAGCAAAGGCTCAGCTTATCCGCATTTGGGTGCTTACTGCATTCCACCACTTTGACTACCACGATTCCTTCGTAGCGTGGGCCCCACTCTGTAATGTTATCAATCTCGCCCAGCTGAGCACCGATTTTAGTTATTAAATCTTCTGGGTTTTTAAGCAGTGCTACATTACTCTCTTGCTGCGCCCAATTTAAACTAACTTTCATTTGAGCTGCCTCATTCTGGCTGCGATAGCAAACTGCATGAAATAATCCTCCAGAGTTCTATCTACATTATGGGTAGTAACGGATTCTGCAAAAAGTTCGCGGGCATATAACAGTTCTTTCAAGCCTGGTTCTTTACGCTTAGCCCAAAGTTGTGCTGTTTCATCAATCAAGTCTAGACCTCGTGCAAAAGCGGCCTGCATACGTTCGGGCTTATTTTGACGCTTCGCAGAAAAAGATCTACCTACTTCTGAGCCAATGTTACCCATTTGCTCAAACATAGTCATACCAGCCCAAGCTTTATGATCAAAAACATGGCTACTCATATACAACCTCATTAACAAAGTTGATAATTTTTTTACGAATTACAGGATCTAAAACATTTTTTGAGGAATTGCCTTGGGAAGGACGGATATTAATCATCGAATCAAATTCCACAAAATCATCTGTACCGTATTGACTTGGATGTAGGTTAATACCCCATAAATCATTCTGCATAGACCCTTGTTTCATGAGTTCCGCTTCTCCATCGGCATGCATACCCATATCAATAATGAAGATATTTTTAGCAATATCGATGTCGGTTTTTACCAAACTGCCATACATTTTTTCAGCCATAATCTTGAGCTCGGCAACAGAAATTTTGTCAACAATTTTCATTTGAACTGCCTCAAAAATTCGAGCTTACCTGATTGGAAGTGGCGAATGTCCTCAATGTTGTGTTTCATCATCACCAGCCGATCAATCCCCATGCCCCACGCAAAACCGGTATACTCGGCAGGATCAATGCCAGCCATTTTCAAAACATTTGGATGAATCATGCCACAGCCTAAAAGCTCAATCCACCCACTATAACTGCAAACATTACAGCCTTTTTTTTCACAAAAAGGACAACTAATAGCAAACTCAAACGAAGGTTCAGTAAAAGGAAAATAAAATGGCTGCGTTTTGACTTCAAGCGATTGCCCGTAGTATTTTTCTAAAAACATTTGTAACGTAGCGATCAAGTTGCCAGCATTAATTCCTTTGTCGACATACACGCCCTCTAGCTGGTAGAACGTATGTTCGTGGCGTGAATCGAGGTCTTCATTTCGAAAAACTCTGTCCGGAATGGCCACAGCAATTGGGCGTCCCTCTTCGAGATTAGTTCTGTATTTTTTCATCATCCGATTTTGCATGGTACTGGTGTGGGCGGGGGCAATTAAACCGTCAGTTGTCATAAAGGTATCGTAATCGTCTCGTGCCGGGTGGTCTTCCGGGAAGTTAAGTGACCCAAACATGTGATAATCATCGTCTAGTTGGCGTGACTCCGAAATATCAAAACCCATGCGTTGCAGAATATCCACAACGGTGGCCATCTCAGTCATCAATGGGTGCTGGCTGCCGAGGTCAGCTGACAATAATTGGGGGCGTTTATCGAGAGATACGTTGAGGTCAAAAGGAGCAGTCACATCAATTGGTGCGAGTTTTTCATTGTTGTCTTGGGCATGTGCGACCAAATCCTCTAATTCACTTTTAAGATGATTAATCTCTTGGCCAAACGCCCCACGGTCTTCGCTTGGCAACGTAGAAATCTGGCTGTACAAAGTGCGAAGTTCTGGTGCCCGCAAAATAGCTCGTTTGTCCTCGAGCTTTTCAAACTGGGTCTTTAGTGTGGCAGCCACTTCAGCTATTCGCTTGTTTTTGTATGTCATTGTACTAAATTGTAACAGATAAACAGTGGTGAATGTAGTATAGTTAGTGGCATATATAAGGAATTAACCCATGGCCAATTTTTCGTTCGATATTGTAAGTGACTACGACAAAGCCGAGATGAACAACGTCTTCGACCAAGCGCAGCGTGAAATTGCCAGCCGCTATGATTTTAAAGGCACTCCGGCCGAGTTGGAGTGGCTCAACAATGATAAAACTGGCCTCAAAGTGACGGGCAATGGCGAGTGGCAAATCGATGCCATCTTAGACATCGTACGCAAAAAGCTCGCGACTCGGGGCCAAAGCCAGAAGACTCTAGACACCTCCAAAGAAGCCGTCCTCAGTAATCTTAAAACTACTAAAGAAGTACTGTTTAAACAGGGACTGGATCAAGACAAAGCTAAAAAGATTACATCCTTGATTCGTGATCAACAACCCAAAGTCAAAACCCAGATACAAGGCAGCGAAGTGCGCGTTACCAGTGGCAAAAAAGACGAACTCCAAGACGTTATGCAATTACTCCAAGCACAAGAATTCGATTTTCCTATAAATTTCACCAATTACCGCTAACTAAAGGTTGGGTACATACTAAATTTTATATTTGCGGTGTAGTCATCTCTGTCTATAGTACCCGGAACACCAAAATGCTTGTCTTTAAACATACCCGGTTTCCTAATTGTTAAGAAGCCTGAACGACCCGCCCATTCATATTCAGAAAGTGTGGCCCCTATAATTAGTCCTGATACTGCTGTTACATATTTTCCGGTGGTTTCACCACGTAAAGTTAACACTTGAATTTGCTCTCTGCCAGGAATTCCTTCGACTGTGATGTTGGCTCTATTTTACCAAAACCTGAACTTAAAAGTTGCCAGGTTAAATCATTAAATTCGGCTGTATATAAAATGTTATCAAGTTCATGTATTGTATCTTTTTCACTCTTGTTTTCGTTATCAAAACTTCTCAGTAAACCCGCATACTGCAAAATAATTAAATCTCCAGCATCCATCTGGTCAAACTCTGAACCGGATAATGAATCATTGGTTGACATACTATGTATTTATACACTTTTCGTCTCTTTCTACAACTCGATCTGGAATTTAATAATTAAGACTAAACTTTATTCATATGTTCAAATGTTGCTTATTGTTGCAAAGCAAGCATAAGGGTTGCGCTATACTGTTGAGCATGGATACTGCACGGCTCGTTGAAGAAGCTAAAGAAGTTTTAGATGCCAATAAGCATGGGGAGTACACCATACCGGCTAGCGGACTGTATCCGCATCAGTGGCTCTGGGATAGTTGCTTTATTGCAATCGGGCTAAGGCACATAGATGTTGACCGGGCTAAAACAGAAATCTTGAGCTTACTGCGCGGCCAGTGGTCTAACGGCATGTTGCCGAACATGATATTCGTTAAAGGGCTGGAGTATGCCCAAGACCGCAATATTTGGCGTAGTTGGGTTAGTCCTTTTTCTCCTGATGATGTGGCCACCAGTGGAATCACGCAGCCACCAATGTTAGCCGAAGCAATTGTGTCTATTGGTAACAAACTAAATAAAACCGAACGGCGTACCTGGTATCAGACTATTTATCCGGCTTTAGTTGCGTACCATTCCTGGCTATATAATGAACGCGATCCGCACGGTGAAGGTTTAGTGGTACAGATACATCCCTATGAATGTGGCCTAGATAATACTCCGCCCTGGATCAACCAGTTACATCAACATAGCCGTCCGTGGTGGGCTAACGTTTTAGAGTTTACCCGTTTAGACCGGGCTGTAAACATATTTAGGCGTGATACCCGGCATGTTCCTCCCGGCCAGCGCATGAGTAATATCGATGCATTATTGTACTTTAGCGTCATACGCCGGCTCCGCCGCAAACTATATAACAGCGAGGCTATTTTACGCCAATCCGAATTTGCCGTAGAAGACTTGACCTTTAACTGCATTTTTATTCGGGCCAACCAACACCTGCGTGATATAGCCAAAACCATTAAACGTGACATACCTGAGGATTTAGACCTGCGTATGAAACAGTCCGAAACCGCACTGGAACGGCTGTGGGATGCCTACTCTAATCAGTTTTATTCACGCAACTTTATGACCCATAAGCTTATAAAAGAGCCCAGTATAGCTACCTTAATGCCCTTGTACGCAAGCTGTGCCAACCAAGATCAGCTCAAACAAATTGTAAAATTACTTGAAAACAAAGATCAGTATGGGCCACACTTCCCAGTGCCCAGCGTATCCGTAGATAGCACGTGGTTTAAGCCTACGAGCTACTGGCAGGGCCCTACCTGGCTTAATACGAACTGGCTGATAATTGATGGGCTCAAGCGTAGTGGCTATCCTGACCATGCCGCGGCCTTGACCGAATCCACCCTAGACCTTGTCGATCAATCTGGTTTTGCCGAATACTTTAGCCCACTAACAGGTGAAGCTGCTGGCGCTCACAATTTTAGTTGGACCGCTGCCCTGACGATTGACCTGGCAACTCCGAACAAAAAACCAAAAACGAATATCTAAATAAGATATTCGTTACTCTTCTTCGTCTAAAGCATCTTGGGGACGGTCAATAAGTAACGGTTCAAGTTGTGGGTTTCCGCCTGCTATCTTGACCACGTCTTTGTCTACCCGGCCCAGTTCTTTTTGAGTGTTATTAAAATGCCCCACAGTAGCACCAAGTGAATTACCGAGTCGTTTGAAATAGCCATCAACATTTTTGAGGTGCTTACCCAGCTGTTCGACGTTTTTACGAATTACTTCGGTGTCTTTTTGAATTTCCATACTTTTGAGACCTTGGGAGACAATCTGTAGCATTGCCGAGAGTGTACTGGGGCCTACCACGGTCACACGTTTTTCTACCGCGGCATACTGCATTAAATCCCGGCCGTTAACACCGCTGGCCCCCACTTTATTTGCCAGTAGATCATAATAAATGGCTTCGCTGGGGATGAACATTAAGGCTTGCTCAAGAGTTCCTTTCTTAGGTAAGATGTATTTTGCAGTTTCATCAATTCGTTTTTTCAGGTCTTCTTTAAAAGCTTTTTCTAAGGCCGGACGCGTAAGAGTTGAGGCTTCAGCTAAACGGTTATAATTTTCCAAGCTAAATTTACTATCAATCGGTAACAACCGCCCGTCTAATTTTATAACGGCGTCTACAACCATGCCGTCATCCAATTTGTGTTGCAGTTCATACGTTCCGGGCGGCAACATGTTTTGCAGGATTTGCTCCAGATAAAATTCGCCCAGAACACCACGTTGTTTAGGATTAGACAGTACGTTCTGTAACACTTTTAGCTCACCAGCAATATCGCCAACTTTTTGATTAGTTTTTTCTAATTCG
>JBKJPJ010000022.1:0-7046 GCA_046595225.1 Saccharimonadales bacterium (SeqCode) | reverse complement strand
CCACATAATCCACGATTTACTATACATCCCCTTGAATTTTGCGTTTATCTGCATGTTCGTAATTTGTACTTAAAATATAAGAATATTACTTTTTATTGACAAAGTAATCAAACAAGGCGGCTTTACGGAAATTTTGAGTCATCGATATACTGTGGGCGGTTTGCTGCGGATGATTTACGAAAAATACACCATCACCGACTTCTTGAATTACGCTGCTCCTGAGTGGTAGTTGAATAGGTTCCTTTTTCCATTTCTTCCAATTATCATAGTCCCAAGTTCCATCTGGTTTTTTGAACTGCTTGCCAGGCTTCCTTGCCTCATAAAAAGCTGAACCCGTTACCCCTAGGCTTAGTGAAAGTGGTCCGGTCAAATCTTTGTTTAGGCCCGTAAAATCGGTATGTGCCTTCATACCGCCTTCACTTATGCCGCTAGGCCACAAACTACCATCAGTCAGCTCATAATCGCTGTAGCCATGTTCATCCCAGTATTTGGCCACAACTGCATCAAGCTCATTAAGACTAGGTACCTCCGTGTATAGCGGTAGCCGTACTGGCTCCCCATCGTACTGCTGGGGTAACATATTGAGAAATTCTAAATTTTTGGTTAATCCTTTGACTATAAGTATGTCGATAGTATCGTCATGTAATAAAATTTCTGCTGCATCAGATAAGCCTTCTGGGCCCTTGCAAATAATTTCGGAAGCCATACCGTAATGTTTATTCGGCTAAAGCGTAAGTGGCTTTGGCGACGCGTTTGAACTGAGGCTTCCCTTGTAGGTTCAAGAGGATGGTCGTTTCCTTTACGTAGCGGCTCTTGAGCACTCGCTTGACGATTTCATCGCGGTGGAGTGGTTCACCAGCCTTTTTGAGGACTTCACTGATGATATCGGCGACTGTTCCCTGCTCGTAGCCCCATTCTTTGAGTGCATAAATGCCCCGGCCAATCAGAACGAAGCGTTTATCTTTGATTAATTCGTTGTGGATAGCTTGAGTGGTTACGTCTTTACGCTTGAAATCACTTTTTTTGATAGCGTCCGAAATTTCGTTAAAGTGTAAATGTTTGCCGTTTTCTTTGAGGATAACGTAGATCTTATCACGGATATTCTTTGGGTTGACCATCGGCCATTTTACGAGGCCCCAGCGGCCGTTTAGAGTCGCGAGTTGCTTAGAAGTGCTGGCCATAGCCGCTACATGCTGGGGGTCATTCATGCTGGCTTGTTTAGTAATTTTAGCCACTTCGGTGGGTTCGCCAATTTTTTTGATAGCCTCTATGATAGTTGCTACATGATCTTTCATCTGTTGTTCTTGGTGGAGACTGCGTAACCCCACGGAATAGTAGAAGTAATCATTCTCTTCAACAACGGTTATATTGGGGCATAGTTGGGCTAAGAAGGCCACGCCGGCTTGGTCAATACGGCTATTTTCAGCAGTAACTTTGGCGCTTAAGGCTTGGATACGGGCTGCTCCGCCTAGTTCGGTGATGATACTTTGGAAAACAGCTTCGACTTCTTTAAGATGGGGTAGTTTGCCTTCTTCTGCCTGGGCTTTTAGACGGATCACAACTGCTTTTTCGAGCTGACGGACGCGCTCACGGGTGATGCCAAGTAGCTCACCGATCTGTTCTAGAGTTTCTTTGCGGTCAAACAGGCCAAAACGTCGCGCAATAATCTCGCGTTCACGCTCACGCTCTATAGTAGCTAGCACGTCATTGATGGTAGCTTTAATGTCCACCCCGGTGCCAGTACTTGTTGCTGTTGCCATATCTGCGCTTTCCTTCTCTGTCTGTTAATAGATAAGATTACTATAATTGTAAAATAAAATCATTTACAAGTCAATACCCTCTTTTTCTATTTATATTGTAGCACGAAATGGACTTATGTGCTCGTAAGTGCGGTAACAGTATTACAACACTATTACTATGACAAGAGTGCAAGTTGTGGAAAAGCTAGTAAATTAAGGTTGGGTTTTGCGACGTCGAAAGCTCCGTTTTTTGTCGGGGGCTTCTTTAAGAATCTTTTGGGCTTGTTTAGCGGTTAACTTCTTAGGATCTTGATCTTTTGGTATTTTAGCGTTCTTTTTACCATTCGTTATATAAGGTCCGTACATTCCATTTAGAATCTGTAAGCCTCCTTTAAAGGTCTGGATATGCTTTTCTGCTTCCTTCTTCAGTTTTTCAGCGTAGAGCGTGCGGGCTTCTTCGACGGTGATCATCATGGGGTCATGATCTTTTATAGATACGAATAGCTTGTCTACTTTAATATAGGGGCCAAAGCGGCCAATATCGGCAGTAATTATTTGACCATCCTCTGTTTTACCGACTTCTCTGGGTAACTTGAACATCGGCAAGGCCGCTTCCAGGGTAATGTCATCAAGGGTGGAGCCTTTCGGTAGTGGGGCGAAGTCTGGTTTTTCTTCGTCCTCGGCTTCTCCGCGCTGCAACATTGGTCCGTAACGACCATAACGAGCAAAAATAGGTTTTTTGGTTTCGGGGTCTTTGCCGAGTTCACGGGATTGCATGCTGTCTTCGCGGCTGATATCAGCGGATTTCTCTATAAGGGGGTGAAACTTGTCATAAAAGTCCTGGATAACGCTTGCCCATTGCTTTTTACCGTCAGCTATTTCGTCAAAATCTTCTTCGGCGCGAGCCGTGAAATCGTAATCCACAATGCTGGCGAAGTGTTTAACTAAAAAGTCAGTAGTGACATCGGCCATTGGGGTTGGCAATAGCTTGGCACTATCTCCACCGAAGTTTTCTTGAGTAACTTCTTCACTGATACCGCTTTTTGTTAAGATTAGTTGCTGAACGTCACGGGTTTTTGCTTCCAAATCTGCTTTTTCGATGTAGCCCCGAGTCTGGATGGTGGAAATGGTTGGCGCGTACGTACTGGGGCGCCCAATACCCAGTTCTTCGAGTTTGCGGACCAAACTAGCTTCCGAGTATCGTGCTGGCGGTTTCGAAAATACTTCTGTGGCCCGCATTTCACTCATTGTAAGTGCTGCACCGGTTTTTAGAGGAGGTAGAATAACATCTTCTTTAGTACCACCATAGACTTTCATAAACCCGTCGAATTTGAGTACCTGACCTTTAGCCAGCAGTCGTTCTTTTCGGGTACTTATGGCTATCCAAAGTTCAGTTTTGTCGACACTGGCCGCCGCCATTTGGCTGGCTAAGGCTCGTTGCCAGATCAGTTTATATAATTTTTTTTGCTGATCGTCTGCGCCGGCGGTGACGGTGTTAAAGTCGGTGGGCCGGATAGCTTCATGGGCCTCTTGGGCGCTGCCGGACTTTGTTTTGTACTGCTTTTGATTATGATATTGCGCCCCATAGGTTTTGGTAATGTAACCTTTCGCTGCCCCCAGGGCTTGGCTGGATAGCGTAGTGCTGTCGGTACGCATGTAGGTAATGTTGCCGCTCTCGTATAACCGTTGAGCAACACTCATTGTCTGGCGCACTCCATAGCCTAATTTGCGAGCGGCTTCCTGCTGCAGAGTACTGGTTGTAAACGGCGCGGATGCGCTACGAATACCGGGTTTGGTAACGATATCAGCCACGCTGAAGGCGGCTTTCTGGCAATCTTCTAAGAATTTTTTAGCATCATTTATTATAGCAATTTTGTCTGGCAGCTCGGCGGGTAATACAGCACCTTCTATTGGGAACAACGCGCTAATTTTGAAGCTTCCGGCAGTCTGGAATTCTTTAATCTGGCGTTCACGTTCTACTATTAGGCGGACGGCAACAGATTGTACCCGGCCGGCACTAAGGCCTGGGCGAACCTTCTTCCATAAAACAGGGCTCAGTTCATAGCCCACCAGACGGTCTAGGACTCTCCGGGCTTGCTGGGCATGGAATAACGCAGCATCGATGGTTCTAGGGTTAGCAACGGCATGCTCAATGGCTGGTTTGGTAATTTCATGGAAGACGATGCGCTTAGTAGTGGCTGGGTCTAATTTGAGCGCGGCACAGAGATGCCAGGCAATTGCTTCTCCTTCGCGGTCTTCATCACTTGCCAACCAGACGGTATGGTCTTTAGCGGCCTTTTTGAGTTCGTTTACGACTTTCGTTTTGTCGGCCGGAATTTCGTAGGTAGGTGCGAAATCGTGGGGAATATCAATACTAATGCCCTTCTTTGGCAAATCACGAATATGCCCAAAACTACTCTTGACGGTATAGTCTTTGCCTAAGTATTTTTCTATGGTTTTGGCTTTAGCCGGGGACTCAACGATTACGAGGTTTTTGCTCATGCAGTCCATAGTATACAGGAACGGCTCCCGGCGCTAGTTTTTTAAGAAAATGTAAATAATCCAGTGATTTAATTGAGTACCCACTGATTAGCGCCCTGGGATCGGATCTTTCCACTTATCTCTAACATAGTAAGGGTTTGGTTGAACAGGGAGACAGGTAATTTACTGAGCCTTTGAAGTTTTTCAGTTTGGTGGTGCCCTGCTTGCATTAGCTGAAGAATAATTTCCTCTTGGGGTGTATCGCCTGTAAGTATTAAGTTCAGCTGGTGGTTGTCTAAATGTAAGGAGTCCAAAATATCTGCAATGCCGGTTACCGGTATAGCCCCGTTTTTGATGAGGTTGTTGGTTCCTACACTGTTGGGGCTGGTGATGTTGCCCGGTACTGCCAAAACTAGCTTTCCCTGGTCCAGCGCAAAGTCTGCAGTGTGGAGGCTGCCGCTTTTTTTCGCTGCTTCGGTAATGACCACGGCGCTACTGATACCCGATATGAGGCGGTTCCGGGCAATAAACTGGTAGGGGTGGGGCGCTGCCATCCCGTGGTATTCACTGACGAGTAAGCCGCCCTGCGCTATAATCTTTTCGGCTAATTGTTTATGACTTGCAGGATATATTTTTTCTATCCCGGATGGCAATACAACAATGGTAGGACCGTCTGCTCCTAAGGCAGCCCGATGAGCAATGCTGTCTACGCCTAACGCCAAACCGCTGACTACCACAATCCCCCGCTTTGCCAGTTCGGTCGCCAAGCGGTGCGTGACCAGCTGACCGTAAGGTGTAACCCGCCGGCTGCCAACAACTGCCACTAAAACATTTCCCTGATTTTTCTGTAGTAAATCTATGTTTCCTCTGTAGAATAGCTTTTTGGGTGGGTCTGAGATTTGCGCTAAGGTGTTTTTAAACAGGGGTGAATTAATATATATGCTAGCTACTTTAGTGGCAGTATTAACAATTGAGTGTTTTGATATTGACATAATGTAATAAAGTTGCTAAAATAGCAATCCGTAAGTCCTGATAAGGATTTTAGGTACCTTATACCCCCATTCTAACAATCTTCACGGTGCTAAGCATTAAACCTTAATTAACTGTGAAGATACATTAGTTAGATTGTTTTAGAGCACGTTATAGACAAGTTGTTACCCTCCACTTTATATAACTGGCGAAGCGCTCAGAGACCTTCTAGTTTCTTGCTCCGTGTATCCCTCAAAAGAGTGCTCTAAAACAAACTAACCCCTTTAACTAACCGTCCTGTTTGTTTCGACAAATTAGACTCCCGGTTCAAAGTGAGTACGTCAGTATTTTCTGCTTCGGCAGGAGGCACCAGTCTTTAAGGAGTTTTGGACTTGGATGCTTCACTCGGGTGGGTTGAAGGGTGTAATAGGTCTCCAGTGGTGCCCACCCCCTCTGGAGGCCTTTTAGGTTCAACAAATTATGGAGTATTATTAAGCTATGGAAATTGATAGACCAAGAGAATGTTACCTACTCGATCCTAATGAACAAAGAGCATCAGGCTATCCAACAGAAGTATCATTGGAAAATCGAAATTTTTTGTTCGATATTTGTAGGAGAAAAGATGTCTTATTGGACGCTAATCCTTCGGCGTATCATTTTTCAGGGGGCGCATTAGCCTCCGAACGTTTTAGAATTAATTTTCATATTATATTATTAAGTGGCATGATCGAGGTTGCCGGGCAGGAAATGAGTACCAGTGCGGCTGTCCAAGAAATCGAAGATTTTGCCAATGGTGGCGCTAGAGGATAAACGAGCGGGTGTCTTGGGGTAATTGGCCGCTGGCCAAGTATTCAGTGATTATAGAGACTACCTCTTGGCTCATTACCGGGAGTAGTGCTTTTTCTTCTTTATTAAATGATGCCAGAACAAAATCTGCGCTCTCGGCATTGCTGGTGTGGTCGTTACTGACCCCTATCCTCACCCGACCAAAATTTTCTCCTATATTCTGGATAAGCGATTTTAAGCCATTATGCCCGGCACTGCTCCCCCCGCGTCTGGTTCGTATCTGTCCAAAAGGCATATCCAGCTCATCGTGAACCACCAGTACATTCTGCGGTCCCACTTTATAAAAGTGTTGGACAGCTTGAACGGCTTGCCCGCTTTCATTCATAAAAGTATGAGGTTTCACGAGTATAGCCCGGGTATCGGCAATGATAATTTGGGTAATGTCTGCTTTGAGGTCCTTTTTAGTGAGCCAGGCGGGGGCATCATTTTTAAGCGCTAGCGCTTCGACCGCCAAAAAGCCAGCATTATGCCGGGTAAACTGATATTCCTTACCGGGGTTTCCGAGCCCGGCAATCATTACGGTTTTTTGTAATCCGAGTGTATACAGTGGTGCAGTATCGCCTACTAAGGGTTTCTTCTGAAATAACGCCATAGCTCTAGTATAAGGCCTTTAATGCTTCTCTATGAACCAAAACTTAACGGTGGTGCCTTCGAAGCCGAAGGATTCGCGGAATTTACGTTCCATGTAACGTTTATAGCTCCAGTGCAAAAATTTAGTATGGGCTCCAAAAACTTTAAAGCTAGGCGAGCTATTGTCGTCTTCTTGAACCATATAATTTAGTTTGGGCAGGCGATTCTTAAGGCCCGCTGGTGGATGCTGATTTATAACATTTTGCAGCCAGCGGTTCAGTTCTGGTGTTTTAATACGCTTTTGGCGGGTAGTATGGATTTCTACTACTAAATCAAACAGTTTGGTGACGTTTTGGCCGGTTACAGAACTGGTAAATATCAGAGGTGCCCATGGAATAAAGGTGTAATCATATTTAATTCCTGGTGCGAGCTGATCACGGG
>JBKJPJ010000066.1:0-10169 GCA_046595225.1 Saccharimonadales bacterium (SeqCode) | reverse complement strand
CTTGTAATAGCAAGACTATCCCTGTGTGATCGGCCTGCTGCGGTATTTTTTGTTTGAAAACCATTGCCAATTATTATACTATATCTTACCAAAAATAGCAACCATGAGCATCTTCTAGCATTTTTTGGTACACTATTGAGTAATGATTGAAAATTTTAAGCCGCTCAGGCGGCCGTTAGGTCAAGATGTGCCTCCTACTTCTACAGCCGACATTGAACCGGATTTTATTCCACCTATAAAAAACTTCGCGACGGCTACATCGCACCCTTCAGGATTTATATTTACTCGTTTAAAAGCCAAGCTTCGCTGGCCAGCAACCAAAAAGGAATGGATTATATTCACGGTAGTATCGGCCTTAGTTCTTTTATTGTTTGCGGGAAGTACCTGGGCTATTTTTCATAAAAAACCCGTCCCTAAACCTGCTCCGGTAGTACTCAAAAAAGTGGATCCACCAAAACCAACGATAGTACCTTCTACGTTAACCGGTTTACCCGTAAAACCTGAAGTAAATGCATTGCCCATTACCGGGGTAATGATAGAAAATAGCCCTGATGCCCGGCCGCAGTCCGGACTTAATAGTGCAGGGGTAGTATTTGAAGCAGTAGCAGAAGGCGGTATAACCCGTTTTCTAACTGTTTTCCAAACAAACGAACCCGTATACATCGGTCCAATCCGCTCCGCGCGACCATATTACTTAAATTGGCTTTTGCCGTATGAGGGAAGTTTGGCTCACGTTGGAGGCAGCCCAGATGCCTTAGCTGACATAAAAACCTTAGGCGTCCGGGATTTAGATCAATTTGCTAACAGTGGCTCCTATCAACGTATTAGCACGCGCTACGCACCCCATAATGTCTACACCACTGTCGATAAACTGGTTGAACTGGAGAATAGTAAGGGATTTGGTACGAGTACATTCACCGGTTGGCCGCGTAAAGTAGCTAAACCAGTAACACCGGCCACTGCGGGCCACATTGACCTGACCATCTCTGGGTATCTGTACAATACGCACTATGATTATGACGCCGCTGCTAACGCTTACAAACGAAGTGAGGGAGGTAAACCACATCTTGATGAACGATCTGGAGCCCAGATTTCGCCTACCGTTGTTGTTGTCATGGTAATGCCCCAAGGCCTGATGGGTGATGGGGTTCATACTACCTACGGTGATGTAGGAACGGGCAAAGTATATGTATTCCAAGATGGTATTTCAACGGAAGGCACCTGGACTAAAGCCGACCGCAAAAGCCAGGTGAGCTTCAAAGATGCTACCGGCGCCATCCTTAAGCTTAATCCCGGACAAACATGGCTCACCGCAGTGGGACAACCTACCGCCGTAGCGGTGACACCTTAAGGAGCCGGGTATACGGTGGACAATTTTAAAAAACTTAAGAAACAGGCAAGCCTGGTAACCTACCTGGTGGCTGTCTTCATGGCAGCTGTAATTGCCGTAGGTTGGATAGGCATAAACACAATTACGGGCGATGCCCTTACAGTAAGCGGGGTAATGGTCCTGCTGACGGCAGCTGTATGTTACTTAGCGGTGCGCTTTATAATTAATTATTTGTTTACACCCCTAGAACTTATTCAGCAGGCAATAGAACATGTCGCACCACAAGGCCAAGCTAAAGCGGCCCCGGATATGGATACATTGCGCTTTGGCCACGAGATGATCACCACCCTGATAACGCAAATCTACCAGTTTGCCTGCCAACAAGACGGTGCCGCTCTGGCTGAACACCGTAAAGAGATGGTCCAGGCCGCAAATATCGTCAACCACTTACCCTTACCGTTATTTGTATTCAACAAAGAACAGACGGTTATTGTTGCCAGTGACGCAGCCCTGGCGTATTGCCAGACGGAAAGCTCTAAACTGCTTGGGCACCCGTTGTATGATACCGTAAATCTGGAATTTTCCAGTGAGCATACGCTTGAAGCATGGGTCAAAGCCTGCCAACAGAGTAAAGCTACGGACACCGCCTATTGGCAACGGGTTCACCTCCGTTTACTCGACAACCAACTCCGGCAATGTGATATTGCTGCCTATTATAACCGGGATAACCCCAGCGGAACTGAATTCATCGTAACTGTCTTTGACAGAACCGAACAATATAGCCAGGATGACCAAGACATAGGTTTCGTCGCCCTGGCTGTCCACGAGCTCCGTACGCCCCTTACTATGCTACGCGGCTATATTGAAGTATTCGAAGAAGAACTCGATGGCAAGCTTGACCCAGAGCTGGCAGGCTATATGCAAAAGATGCAAGTATCTGCTCGGCAATTAGCACTATTTTTTAATAATATTCTCAATGTTGCCCGTCTTGAGCAAAATCAGCTCGTTCTTAAAATCGTACAGGGGAATTGGGGAGATATTCTGCAGTCCACCATTTTGGAGCTCCAGTTGAGGGCCAAGTTGCAAGGTAAAACCATCCAACTACAGATAGCTGATAAACTACCGGTTGTAGCAGTTGACCAGGTCAGTGTCATCGAAGTACTGAATAACTTGGTAGAAAATGCCCTTAAATACAGTAATGAAGGCGGCCAGGTAATTGTTGACGCTCACCTTCGTAAAGATGGGCAGGTCGAAACGACTATTAAAGATTCAGGAATGGGTATCCCGACCTCTGTTATGCCTAAATTATTCGAGAAATTTTATCGCAGCCATCGCTCATCGGCCCATGTTGGCGGAACAGGGTTAGGACTGTATTTGAGTAAGGCAATCATCGATGCCCAAGGCGGGGAGATCTGGGTTACCTCTAAAGAAGGCCAGGGGAGTACCTTTGGCTTTACAGTACTGCCCTATAGCCAACTTGCCGATGAGCTTAAGAATGCAGATAATAAAGGAATTCAGCGCGGAGCACATGGCTGGATTAAAAATCACACGCTCTATAAAAGTTAAGAAGAAAGTTAAGAAGGGCAATAACAAAGCATATGGCAAGCATATCCGACATCATACTACCTACCAAGAATAGCCCAATAACCCCTAGTAACAGTGGCGGAAAAAGAGTGTTGTGTATCGAAGATGAGCACTTTATCGGAGAACTCTATATGCGGGCCTTAACCAAAGCGGGCTATGATGTAATGCTCCAATATGATGGTGCCAAGGGCTTGGCTGCCGCCCAAACTGATCAGTTTGATATTATTCTACTCGACATAATGGTACCTACTCTAAAAGGCACCGAAATTCTGCACTGTCTGCGCGATCCCGCTCAAACGCCGAAACTACATGCCCGTATTATTATCACTACTAATCTGGACCAGAGCGAAGAAAACCGGGCGCTCATAGAGAAGCAGGCTGATGGCTACATCATCAAAGCAGACATAACCCCTAAAGAATTAGCAGCGTTCTTGGACAAACTGAAGTAGCAACAAGAGCGTTGAGATAGACTTATTCGACTATTACAGTGCCGTTTTCGTCTGGTTTGAGTTCGTTTAGGTAGTGGAAAGTACCAACTTTAGTGAAGCGGTAGGAATATGATCCATTAGGGCTAATATTTGTCTTTGAATCTAGATCAGGAAGCTCATTGTGCTCAGGATGTGGACCAGAAATTACGCGATGGTTGTCTTCGCTCAATCCTTTAAATATTACCGTTGTTCCAGCCTTTACACGAAGCGTACTTGGCGTAAAGACATCTTCACCCATTGTGACAACTGCCGTAGTCGGTGAAGTAATAGCTGCGGCTTTCTCTTTCCTAGTATTTCTGAAAATAGCTATGATTCCAATTACCGCTATGAGTGCAACCAGTACTGTTAAAACTTTTTTTGTGCTTAGCATGCTCATTTTCATCCTCCTTTAAAGACTCAAGAATTGTGAACTAACCCATAGCGTAGAGCTGACTGTCGATTCCCGACTTCCGTACTTAACAACGTCTTTATTGTCGCTGTCTATACGAATTGTGTAGGTGCCGTCTCCTCGAATCAATCTTGTCACATCAACCTGCACTTGTTTACCGGATTGAACATTTGCTAATTGGGTAATGAGTTGGCTACCGTTTGATAATTTGGGCGCATTCTCCCAAGTTACTCCAGTTTCTGTCCAACTACTCGGTACACTGTAGAATTTACCACCAGCGTAGGATGAATCGGTTACATTTAGCGCTAGTATAGCTTTAGTCACAAATCTGTTGGAAGTACCCTTTACAGTAAATCGTATTAAGCCACTTTGTAATGGGTTACCGTCTATGGCAATATTTGCACGAGAACCAAAATTTTGTTTTGGATATTGACTGCTCACAAAGCTGTCCGCCTCTGGCTTGAATACATTCATGACGGGTGCATTACTTTGGCTGACGGTTACATCATCAAAGCTTGCTTTTGCATAGTAGCTACCGACTGCTATCTTACCGGTGGATATGCTGCTATCAGTGGCCGTTAAGACCTCTTGGCCATTAAGTACAACCTTAAGGCTAGTACCTTGCATATTTAGTTTTAATTTGTACCAAGTACCTGGGGTAACCGTTGTTTGCTTACTGGTAAGCACTGTGTAGACCCCGCCAACATTTTTCTTAAGTTCAATGACTCCGTTGCTTCGTAGTACAACGTAGTACCAGTGGCTATTGTCTTGCCATCGTCCATAAATCGCTGCGAACTGAGTTGGTGCTGTGCCGGCAATGAAGCTTTCAGGTTTAACGTTGGCTTCTACAGCATAGTCACTCCAACTACTCGAACCAGCGGTAGACCAGGCATCCTTATCGGCATCTTGATGGTAAACGTTAGCGTGGGCATCGGCAGTTGCCGCGACACTCCATGCACCACTTACTGGAGACCATAAGCCAGATCCGTTAGTGAAGTTATCGCTAAAGGTCGCATTACTATCTTGTTTAGGAACCGTAACAGTGGCCCCAGTACTTTGGTCACTTTCGTTAGCAGCTGCGTCAAAGGCAGAGACTTTATAGGTGTATGTGGTGCCAGCAGTTACTGTGGCATCACCGAAAGTTAATCGTATGGGGGTTATACCTGCGACAACTGGCCCTACATTGACTGTTCCAATAGGTGCAGTTTTGTCATTTCGGAAGATATGATAGCCAGTTACATCTACATTGTCGGTACTAGGAATCCAGCTGACATTTACTTGAGAGTAGGATGGTGCTATTGCCGATACAGAACTAGGTACGGATGGCTTTATGATGTCGCCAGGATTAACCGGTGGGATAGTCACTGTTGCAGTTGTACTGGCAGCACTAGAATTGCCGGCTGCGTCACGGGCAACAATCGCGTAGCTGTACGTTTTGCCATTAGCAACTGCTGTGTCGTTGTAGGTAGTTGTAGTGACAGTTGCAATTACGATGTTATCGCGGCGCACTAAGTAATCCTTAACTGCTACGTTATCGGTACTAGCAGTCCAATTTACTGTTACTGCAGGAACTGCTACGGAACCGCTGTTGGTTGCCGTAACATTAGTAGGAACACTTGGCGGAGTAGGGTCAGTAGCATTAGGTGTTGTAACTCCTAGCAGTGCTCTAGTACTCTTATTCGCGGCGGCATCAAAAGCTTCAACGTGGTAAACATAGTTAGTGTTGGGAGAAACATGGGTGTCGTCAAATGTTGTCCCAGTTACTGTTGCGAAGGGAGCAGTTCCGTCATTTAGGTAAACGTTATAGCCTGTTACACCCTTATTATCGGTACTTGCGTCCCAAGCGAGCTTAACTTCACCTGAAGTTACAGATGTGGTTCGTAAGTTACCAGGTTGTGATGGAGCAATGTTGTCGGTATTAGTAATTGTGATTTGTGCTTGTGAGAGGGTACTCTGTTGACCCAAAGCATCGGTTGCTTTTGCACTTACCGTGTATGTACCGTTCGGTTCAGTTGTAGTGTTCCAAGCGTAGGAATATGGAGCAGATGTATCTTTGCCCAGTGATGTAAAGCCGTTAAAGAACTCGACATTTGCAATAGTGGTACCGGTTCCAGCAGTGGCAGTGGCAGTTAAGGTCTCGGTGCCTTGCAAAACACGGCCAGCAGTTGGGTAGGTAAGTGATACTGTGGGAGCGCCTGGGGCCGGAGTTAGACAGTTATCACCATTACCCGTTGGCACACAGGTATCGCTTAAAAAGAGTACACGGTCAACGCCAACATTGGCTTCTCGGCCAATTAACTTGATGCTGTGAGCACCAGTAGTTAGGCTAATATCGTTTTTGGCACCAGTATTACCGTCTTTATAGTCAACCCATGTCCATGTGTTTGCAGGAATGGCAGAGTCACCAACCAATATGGGACAGCTAGTATCTACTTGCATGATGTAGGAGTTGTTAGTTGTATCAGTTGCCTTAATTCGACTCCATGCATGGTAATTGCCGGTAGATGGAATATTGACGCTTATAGTAGCAGTACCAAGGCTTGTAGGGGGAATCTGAACCGTACAACCACTAGAGGCTACGAAATTGACAGTAATAGTAGTCTGACTAGTATTGGCGGGACTAGCATTATCGGTTGCAACAGCTTTTACGGTATATGCACCGGTGGTTAAGCCAGTAGTTGACCAGTTAAACCCATAGGGCGCAGTCGTATCTACAGATTTAGAGGCACCATTTACAAAAAATTCGACTTGTTTTATGCCAGATGCATCCAGTGCATTTGCTGACACAGCGACAGGGTCTGCACTTGTTGTTATGCCATTGGCTGGGCCAGTGATAGCTACAGCAGGAGGCGTAGTATCCCCGGGATTACAGTTTACTGTGCATCCACCGGCTCGAGTAGGGAAGCTACCAGAATCGAGTGTTTGGCCTGTGGTAGTACGGTACTCAAATGCGTATGAATCTGTATAAAGCGCTAGCCGTAGTATACCGTGAGAAACGTTACAAATCTTAGATGTTGAAATTGGTGTTCCACAAGTGTAGTTTCCAGCACCACCGGTACCAACTACCCAGTTCGATATTTCACCAGTTCGCATTCGTTCATAAATGTGGTCGTGACCAGCAAGGTTAATATCTGCCTTTGCTGCATCCATGCGGTTCCATAGGTTTTGTGCCATAGTTTGCGGGCCATGGTTAGCGCCTGAGGTATACAAAGCTCGGTGCAAATACCAAATTTTATGAGTATTAGGATTAGCGGCGAGGTCATTAACCAGCCAATTGTCTTGTGCACTTCCTGCTCCACAAGCAATCTCACAATTTAAGGAATATGCACGCCAACCATTTCCAAGATCAGTAGCATAATACTCTGGCACACTAAAATACCTATAGTAGCCGGCACCACCAGATGTGTGGTAATCATGATTTCCCGGAGATGGCAAGGTTTTTGCTTTAATATCCGTACCCCAAGCCTGTTCAAAACTAGCAAAGTTAGCATCGGTTCCATCAGGATAGGCGTTATCACCGAGGGTAAGCACCTTGGAGGGGTTTATAGCACGTATTATATTACCGGTAGCTTTGGCATCAGTACTTCCCGATGATCCACTGTTAATATCTCCGGCTGCAGCAATGATTACAGGGGTGCCAGTTGCGGCCTTTACGTCTGTAGGCTTTTGTGTAGCAACCAATACCGCTGCTAGAGCAGCTACAATAATGAATGCTAGCATAAGTCTAATTTGTTTTTTGGTGGTGCGAAGTATTGTATTCATAAGTCCCTCTTTATTTAACTCCCGGATGGGCGGTTTTCCAACCACTCACTGCTGCGTCCCATTCTGCTTTTGTTATCATCTTACTGCCATGTGCAGCATTGAACATATTGGTGAGCTCTGAAGGTGGTGAACTAGCACCACCCCAATATAATGAATTATTCGTAAAGTCGATATCGGAGGGGAACCAGAAAGTACTACAGCTCGTTGTAAAGGCACACTGATCAATGCGGATTACATTGTTTTTAAAGACCAGGTGCTCTGGTGTACCAAGGCCATCGCCAGGCTGAGCCCATTTGATAAACGGGCCGTTACCGGGGCTTGAGTTCTTATACACTGACCAGGTGGGAGCGATGTAGGCAACGTTGTTAGTAATTGACCAGGTTTTACCAGTACCATCTGGTGTAGTACCCTGGCTGGCTTTGGAACTAAAGCCAGAATAACAACTTTCGAAGTAGTTATCATGGACATTGCCGGCTAGGTAATAGTCGTTCTGTACGCAGTCGTCACGTATATCAGATATATGAGAATTTTTTATTTCGAAGTTGTCGCCACCAGTAGAAATATTGAAGGCATCACCAGTGTGGCGCACGGCAACGCTGTCGAAGACCCAGTTGGCATTACTATTTTTAAGCGTAAAGCCGCCGTTATGGTGCCAGTAGGTAGCCCAGGCATTAGTAGGTGAACCAGTATCCGCATCAGCGATGGTATTGTAGTATTCTCCTCCAAACCAACAGACATTGTTGGCAGATCCGGGTGTTAATAACCACGAGCTTGGGTTGGATACGGCGTAGTTACGGGCATCAACGGTTGAATTACTAGCTGGAGCGGCGGTATAGGAACTGTCAGTACCACTTTTAACCGATATGTTGGTGTTGTTAAGACAGCCCAGTGATGGCGGTGGTGGAGGTGGAGGTGGCGGGGGCGTGTCACTACAAGCTGTGCTATTCAATCTAAGATACTGGCCACCCGAAGCGGTGGTATCGCTACATTTTTGAACGCTGCCAGCTAAGGTGGCGTTTTCGGGTTCAAAAGATGCATTAGCTGTGGCAGCTAAAATTCGCCATAAGAAGAGGCTACCCACCGCGGCCACGATAATGACCACCATGATTAACTGTTTTTTACTGAATTTAAGTTTCATAAACTTTTTGTTCATGCCTATCTAATCAAATTTACTTTACCTTGAGCTTATGCTTAATGTTCGTTGAATACAATACTTCGTTGAAATTTTTACTACGCTTATGCTGATAATTTACACTATTTACTACTATCCAACAGATTTCAGGCCCGCTTAAGGAGCAGTTCAAAATATTCAGTACCTCCAAAGGGGATTTTTTGTTTCACATGCTTGGTGCCCGTTAGGGCATCGGCCGAAAATACCGTGAATGCACCGTAAAAGTCATTGATTTCATCCATGGCCTTGGTGAGGTAATCGGCTTTAATTACATCGTCAAACATACTCAGCTGGCTACGCCTGGAGGGGGTTAATTCATACAAATAGAGGCCCATGGTGCGTACCACCATATGTTTAGGCCGGTGGTCAAACAGCCTGGAAACATGCAGCCAGATGTCTTGGTTAGTATAAAAGGTGGAGTGCATCATGCGCTTATCGGACCAGCCACCACCGTTATTAAAGGCCACCCAGACACAAACCCCCCGGGCTTCAACGCTACGATAACGCAGCTTCATGCCGGTTGTTTCGGTTAGGAAGTGTAGGCAAGACCGCAAATATGCATCGTCATTGCTCGGGTTCTTTACTACCCACTGCCGGCCCACCATCCCCAGCTGTGTCGGTTGATCGTCCATTTCGTAGCCCCGGAGCCGCTCATGCCAATACTGGCCATTGATACTCTTGAACACCCGTTTGCGGAGTAACCCCTCGTCAGCTTCCAGAAATTCTATAGGCGTGGTTATTCCATGGGCCCGGAGACGGCTGCCATAACCATCGGCAATACCGGTTATATCTTCTAGTTCCATTGTTTTATAGACGTCTATAAGATTCTTATGACTGATGTAGTCTAGGCCGTCTGGTTTGTGTAAGCCGGCGGCCGTTTTGGCCAAAAATCTGTTGGGCGCAATGCCGATGTTAACGCGCATATAGTTGCCGACTTCGTCGCGCATCCGCTGTTTGATTTCCATGCCAATATCGATAAGTGAGCGACTGTTGATTTTTCGCGTTCCATGAAAGTCGATAATGCCCTCATCGATACTTTTCATCTTAATGTTGGGCGAGTAGGTCTTCATGATTCGCATTAGATTCTGGTACATAAAGGTATATTTGGAAGGGTCCGTCTCCAGCATTACAAAGTCAGGGCAGAGGGCCATGGCTTCGGTTCTCCGGACGCCCACTTTTATACCCAGAGCTTTAGCCTCATAAGAAGCAGCGATGACGCAGCACTCTTTAGATAATCGGTTGGTGACACCCATCGGCCGTCCGCGCAGTGCCGGCCAAGCTTGTTGCTCTGCCGAAGCAAAGGCACTGTTTAGGTCAATGTGCATTATTTGGGGCTCTTCTTTATTCAACCGGTAATTCATGGCCGCTCCGCAATCATTGCTACAAGTGTCCAAGATAGACTTTCGGCGTCAAACTCTAGGCGATAGCCATTAGCTCCGTCACTAA
>JBKJPJ010000037.1:0-3069 GCA_046595225.1 Saccharimonadales bacterium (SeqCode) | reverse complement strand
AGCCGTGCCCGGCATATATACCATATCGGTAGAATATGCTCCACCACAGGGAGGAGTACAATCTATAAACCGCAAAATTCTGTATGTACCATGGTGGACAGTGGCACTTATTCCTATAATTCTTTTCTGGATACGTTGGGAGTGGCGCAGGTACAAAAAAATTAAGACCTAATGGCCCATGGCCTGGTCTACTTATAGGGCTAATCAGTTTGGGGAGCGGCAGTGTACAGTAATGTCGTCGCATAATTACCGGCTGATTTACTGTTATCGATGTTAACGCCATAAGTAACGCTAGTACTATCGCCGGTGCCAAATGGCCCGGTAGCCGTTTTAATAAGGACATCACTTAGAGTAGCCCCCGTAAAATTAGCAGAAGCATCAGTGTTATAACCCCAGGTATTTGTGCTTAATGCTCCCGGGACGCCATTACTACTCGCGGCAATAGTGGAAGCTCCATTAACCATGCTTGTGTTACTCAAGGCCCGAATATAGAGCTTGTAACCTACCACATCGGTGGATGTGACCGTAACCGTATTGTTGGCAGTAGCCAGTACGCCACTATCGGTAGGTGTAACCTGTAAATTGACCGTACTCCCGGCGCTGATAGCGAGGCTGGTTTGACTGCCGTAGGGAACATTGGCGCCATACAGACCTTTTCCATAGGGCTGAGCTGAAATTAAGGGAGCTGTTACGGATAGACTTAATGCAATCATAAAGAAGCCAACCGAAAATAGTCGCTTTACAAAATATACCTTTGCATTCATATAGCGTATGCTACACTATGCTTATGAATATAAAAACCCACCTAAAAAGACGGGGTGCTACGCTCGTTGCCTTTATTTTTACCGTAGCAACTGTATCAATTAACCTGTCGGCTACCGCCGTAGCTCTTCAACTGACCACGCGTAAATTAACGCTAGGATCTTCGGCAGCGTCTGCAGCTACTACCTATCAATTTGACTTTACAACGGGTACAACTGCCACTTTCCAGTCATTCGCAGCCCAGATTTGTACCACAGCTTCGGGAACGTGTACGACCCCATCTGGTTTTACCGTTACAGGCTCGGCTTTTAACTCGACGTCATTATCTGGAACTTGGACGGTAAACACCGCCACGGCTGGTAGCTTGCGTGGAACGGCAACATCGGCCACTAGTACCACCGCTGCGACTGCAAAACAAATGATTTTCGGATCCGTAACCAACCCTAGTGCCACAAACAGCACTTTCTTTGCTCGTATAACTCTTTATTCCGATGCTGCCTGGACCACCGCTGTCGACACCGGTACGGTAGCTTCTTCTACGGCAGGTCAAATTACGGTGACGGCATCAGTTGACGAAACATTGACCTTTACTTTGGCAAGTGCAACGGTGGCATTAGGTGCGCTTACCTCTGTTACTACAGGCACGGGTACATCTACTATGTCAGCTTCTACAAACAGTACTAACGGCTATGCTATTACCGCTAATGGCGCTACATTAACATCTGGAGCGAACACTATTGCGGCACTTGCAGCCAACACAGCTTCCACCCAAGCATCGAGTCAGTTCGGCATCAATCTTAAAGCTAACGCCACTCCAAGTGTGGGAACGAACGTGAGTGGTGCCGGATCGGGTACTGCTGCAACCAACTACAATACTGCTGATTCGTTCCGTTTTGTAACCGGAGAAACTGTTGCTTCCGCAGCTGCCGCAACTAACTCCAACACCTACACCGTTAGTTACATTGCTAACATTGCCGCTGCACAGGCAGCCGGTAGCTACTCCACAACGCTTACCTACATAGCAACAGCCACGTTCTAATCACGGCTCTCCTGAAGCCTGTGATATAATCAGAATAATGGGTTTTATCAGAGGTAAAAAATTATTTGCTGTTATAGCAATGGCTTGGCTGTTAGTAGCCAATGTTCCGTTAGTTCAGGCAGCCGATACTGCTCCAGCCGGCCAGGGTATTCAAGTTTCTAATGTTCTGATTGATCTGAATGCCGAAAAGGGTAAGACATATAATCTCAAACTAACGGTTACCAATGTTACCGCCGGTACGTTGACAGTAAAGTCTGATGTTAATGATTTCAAAGCAAAAGATGAGACCGGGACACCGCAAGTTATACTTGATAGCTCGAATGAAGATTCTAGTTATTCGCTCAGAACCTGGGTCTCAGTTCTGCCCAGTGTGACACTTAAGTCTAAAGAAAGTCGGACCCTTGGTTTTGGTGTGGCTGTCCCGCAAAATGCTGAAGCTGGCGGTCACTACGGTGTTATTCGTTTCAGCGGTTTGCCTCCGGAAGTGGGCAACAAAAATGTCGCTTTGGTCGCAAGTGTCGGTGTATTGGTGTTAACAAGAGTTGAAGGAAAAATTACTGAACAGCTCAAATTAGAGGATATGTTTGTTTACCAGGGTAATAAGAAAAGGTCTCTAGTCGAAAAGACTCCGCTGACCCTTGTTTCTCGGGTTACTAATACGGGGAATGTACACGTTAAGCCCATTGGCCATTTGGTTGTTAAAAACTTCTTCGGTAAGCCCGTCGCCACGTTAGATTTCGGAGATAAAAACAAAAATGTCTTGCCCAACAGTACGCGCCGCTTTGAGCAACAGTTACATAATAAGTGGTTATTTGGCAGGTATACCATGTCTGTTGATGCAGCCTATGGCACATCGGGCAAAGTATTAACGGGCAACGCTTCATTTTGGGTTATTCCCTACAAACTAATACTTGTGGTGCTGGTGTTGTTGCTCGTAGCATTCGTCTTTATCCGAAGAGGCCTCCGGCGTTACCATGACCGCATTCTGCGAAAAGCTGGACATAACCGTTCCCGGGGACGCTAGTAGATTTGGGTGGACGCACGAGTGTCATGCACATCGACACAGAGTAGTTCACTTCGACGTAGTATAATTCTTGCTCTGATTGTAGCTATGTTTTGTATAGCCTGGAGTTTAATTAGTGTTGGCGATGCTTATGCTGCCCCCGTACTTACAAGTACAGATACATTAAACGTCACCGCAATTGTAAAAGGCGACCCCCCCGTCACACAAGCAGTTATTCTGCAGCCAAAAAGTGGGGTGCATGTGG
>JBKJPJ010000111.1:0-3233 GCA_046595225.1 Saccharimonadales bacterium (SeqCode) | reverse complement strand
TCTTTTTTTATCTTCTTCCACATCAGAAAAAAATAAATTTACGTCGGTATCAGTACAGTTTGGTTTTCCAGCTACAAGAAGATATTTTTCATTTTTGTTCACAACATCTTGGATAGTTTCAACGGGTGGTACGATCTCTGCTGCATCCGTTTCAGCTAATTGGGCTCTTTCTTTGGCGGCTTGTTCCCAATACTCATTTCTTGTAGGAGGCATTGCTTCTTCCCAAACCGTCGACATATCAAATTCCTTCATAGTAAAGACATTACCGCGATCACATTTAGAACACAAGACCTATTTCATTAAAAAACAACATTATGAATGGGTATGGTTACTGGTACAATATAAGCAATGAATGGAAAATTATCCCGGGTATTGGTAGTATTGGCGGTTTTGCTCATTGGGATTAGTAGTTGGACATGGTGGCACTATGTCCACAGCCAACCCGATAATGTATTTTGGGGGATGATTGATAATTCCCTCAAAACTCGTTCAGTGACACATGCTACGACGCAACAAGCCAGCGGTCAACAATCTATACAGATCAGTCGGCTACAGACGGCACCGAGCAACTTAGCTCTTGGTATCAATAAGATCCAGCAACAAGCCAGCGAAGGAACAACAAAAGTTACAACCGAAAGTATTGGAAATCCGTATCTAGACTATGTTCGCTACTCAGATATACGGACAACAACTAAGGATAGCAAAGGTAAAATACCCGATTATTCCTCTGTTAAAGGCGTATGGGGCAAATCAGCTCAGACTGATCCCAAGCAGGCAAACGGACAACTATTTAACCAGGCCGTACTCGGCATAATACCTTTTGCCAATATTCCCGGTTCCCAAAGGTTGCAGATAGTGCAAGCCATGCGCACTGATAAAGCCTACAGTTTCAACCCACAAAAGGTAAAAAAAGAAATTAAAGATAAGCGGCCCGTTTACACCTATGATGTAACAATAAAAGCCTTTGGTTACGTGAAAGCGCTGAAGCGCATAGGGAGTGCCACGGGTCTTACCCAACTAGAGACCGTTAACCCTGAGGATTATAAAACTACTCCCGATTCTACATTCCAGGTCATTGTTGATGTCTGGAGCCATCAATTGAATGTAGTAATACAGCCAGAACGGGGTAGCCGTGATAACTTTACTAGCCATGGCTTAACAAGTATAAACCCCAAGCTGCCTGCTAAAACAACCTCCATTGACGAACTTCAGAAACGTCTGCAACCAGCGCAATAGCCCGGAGATAAAAAGGTTTAAACATCGATGAAAAAAAGTGCAAAGCGACTCATTGCGTCACTACTTGGTCGGCAAGTTCGAAGATTGCAAAAGAAACATACTATATCAGTAATTGCTGTTGCAGGCAGTACAGGCAAAACGAGCACTAAATATGCAATAGCTACTGTTTTGCAAGAGGGAAAACGCGTCAGATTTCAACAAGGGAATTACAATGATGTGGTTACCGTACCACTCATATTCTTTGGCTTACCCGAACCATCGGTTATGAATCCATTTGCCTGGCTTGTGACTTTAATAACAATTGAACGACAGCTTCGCGCACCCTATAGCTATGATGTAGTAGTTGTTGAGCTCGGTACCGATGGTCCCGGCCAAATTCAGCAATTTGCTAAGTTTATGACAGCAGATATATCGGTAATCACGGCAATTTCTCCCGAACATATGGAGTATTTTGCAGATTTGCAAGCGGTAGCAAATGAAGAGATGGCTGTAGCAGATTTTTCGCGGCAGATACTCATAAATAGTGATTTAGTAGATGAAAAGTATATTCCAGTGACACATGCAAACGTCCAAACATATGCAATTCATCACAGCGCAGATTATAAGATCGATGGACTCTCATATTCTACGAATGGTGGTAATTTCAAAATAGAGCACCAAGGAAGGGCGGCTTTAAACATAAAAAGTAATGCAATTTCTGATCTGCAGGTTTATTCCGTCGCTGCTGCCGTGGGAGTAGCTTCGGAATTGGGCCTATCTGTAGAACAAATTACCTTGGGTGTGGCTAAGATAGCATCCGTGGAAGGCCGGTTGAATGTATTAAAAGGCATCCAACAGAGTGTCATAATTGACGATACCTATAACGCTAGCCCTCAAGCAATGATGGCATCTCTGGATTTACTGTATAGGCTTGCTGCCCCACAAAAAATAGCCATACTCGGTTCTATGAATGAGCTGGGGAAATATTCCCAACCTTCGCATGAGGAAGTGGGAGCCTACTGTGACCCTCAGAAGCTGGATGCAGTCATAACGATAGGTAAGGACGCCAACGATTATCTTGCTACGGCTGCAGAGAAACAGGGTTGTCAAGTTATCAGGGCTAAAGATGCATCTAATGCTGCGGGTATTGTGAAATCGCTTTTAAAGCCCCACGCCACAATACTTGCCAAAGGGTCACAAAATGGTGTCTTTGCTGAGGAAGCAGTTAAAGAACTGCTGGCCGACCAAAAAGACATATCCAAGCTTGTCAGACAAAGTGATCACTGGATGGCTACCAAGCAAAAACTAGCAAGTGAAAATATATGACCAAACGAGTAGTTATCCTTGGAGGTGGTATTTCACCCGAGCGGGACGTAGCCTTACGATCGGCAAAGGCATTTACTGAAGCAGCACAACAAGCAGGTTATGAAACACAGTTTCTCGATATGAAAGAGGGATATGACCAGCTGGATCAAATTGACGCATCCACCCCCGTCATACCAATATTACACGGGATAGGCGGTGAGGATGGCGAGATACAAGCTGCACTGGAAGCTCGACAGCTAAGTTTTTTAGGTACCGGGAGTAAGGCTTCTAAAATAGCCTTCGATAAGTGGTTAACGCGGGAGGCTTTAGCAGAAGCAGGTATTAAACATCCCAAAGGAGCGTTAGTAACTCAGAAATCATATTTCGATAACCCCCTCGCCAAAGCCCCACATGTGCTCAAGGCTTGCCGTAACGGTTCCAGCATCGGTACGTACATTGTTAAAGATCCTAGCTCTATCAATATCAAAGAGGTAGAGAGCGTATTTTCGTATGGTGAGGAGGCGCTACTTGAAGAGTTTGTAGAAGGTATAGAAATAACAGTTGGTATTGTAGGCACAACGGCGCTACCAGTTATTGAGATTATGCCCCCTGCAGGCGGAGAATTTGATTATACAAATAAATATAACGGTGCTACAAAAGAATTTTGTCCACCCCATAATGTGTCATCCGAGATGCAATTAAAAGCGCAAGAG
>JBKJPJ010000079.1:0-7149 GCA_046595225.1 Saccharimonadales bacterium (SeqCode) | reverse complement strand
AGTGCATCGAGTGTCGGGGGGGAAAGATGTGTATGAGTGTCCCAAAGACATAAACAGTCGTCCCACAATTGCTTACGGCAGTTCTGGAGCTTGTGTTAAGCGTGCTCAAGATGCCTTGGGATGGATACTCAATAGACCGTTGACTATAGATGGGCAGTTTGGCTAAAATACTAAAGATGCAGTCAAGGCATTCCAAACGAATCAGCGGATAACCGCAGATGGTATTGTTGGCCCCCAAACCTGGTTATTAATAGACTCACAAATAAGATAGCGCATCGCAATACCAGCATGCTGTTAAGTAAAAACTGATCTATGCTGATATATATAGAGTAAAGTTAATGTAATGATAAACCTAAAACGCAAACACAAAAAAAATACATTGCTTATACTACCTTTTGGTTCATTGGTGGCATGCCTACCTTTCATTTTTTACCCGACTGGATGGATTAGCTTAGTAGCCCTCATTCCCCTCCTCTGGTATCTAAAAATTAAATTTGATGCTCACGATACCACACATATTGTCATGACGCTGTGGCTATTTGGATTCTTTTATTTACTGATTGTTTGTGGCTGGCTAATTAACGCAGATGCCCATTCTTGGACGCAGTTGGGGGGCATGTCATTGCAATATCTTATATTTATAATGTGGTTCTTGCTGGGCCTATTTTTGTCTATTGGTTTTCTGGTATTTGGGCTTGTGACACGCTTGGCAATAACTAAGCGTGTTCCTTTCTATAAATACCTTATTATGTTTCCCTTTTTGTGGGTAGCGAGTGAATTTGGCCGAAGCTGGTTATTCTCGGTCATAGCCTACGGCAAAAATGCCACAGTAGGTCCCTTTTATAACTTTGGGGTGCTCGGCTATAGCCTCAGCAGCACCGAGCTGCTGCGTTTTAGTAGAATCGGAGGCCTGTTTGGGTTGAGTTTTCTTATAGTGATTGTGAATACAGTAATTGTCCTCGTACTACTTAGAAAATTTAAGCCTGCATTATGGCTACTGTTGCCCGTTGTCCTGCTTGGCATAGCAGCGTGCATCCCCATCAGTGCTACTAAAAAGGTACCCGTAGCTACCGTCCAATTAGCCTCCGACGATAAAGATTATTATGACGACTTAGCTAAGAAGATCCCTGTAACTAATGTGCCGCGGCAGGTCATGGTTCTGCCAGAATATAGTTATTTTTTTGACTATGGTACTCCGGCACAGCACAGCAGCATCACAACTAAGCTGTTTCAAGACAACGATGGAGTTATTATTTATTCCCGAAAAGGCACTGCAAAAGATGGCCTGCAGACCAACGAGATGGTTGTGGCTTCACCAAATGGGGATACTATCGATACTCAACTAAAGTCATTCTTAATCCCAACTGGAGAATATATCCCCTGGATAGTCCAACAGGGCTTGCAACACTCCGGTCAAAAAAAGGTTCAAGGCTATTTTGATGCAAGTTTAGGAATTGCCAAAGCCGATCATGTTGAACATGTAATTAAGGGGGATTCGCTACAGATTGGAGCATTAGTATGTTCCGGGGTAATCGCGCCAGACCGTTACCGAACGTTAACTAATCAGGGCGCAGAGTTACTAACTAATTCGGCATCACTCAACGAGTTCACCAATACTCCTCTCTATCATCTTCAAGCCCGTCAATTTGCGCGTTTTATTGCTGTTGCTAACGACCGGCCGTTTGTGCAATCAGCCCGTGGTGGCTACTCATACATAATTGATCACAATGGAACCACGCTTTTTGACAGCCATACGGCGGGCATAAAAATTGGCCAAGCCACTGTAGGAAGCCCGAGTTATAAAACGATCTATACCAGGCTTGGTGAATGGGTTGGATGGCTGAGCGCCATCGTAACAATCGGCTATGTTGTGTTTCTTATGTACCGACACCGACCAAAAATTTGACAAAGTGGTGTATTATCATAAGCAAGTTCAAATTGTAAACAAAAACAGGAAATAACATGGCAACAAAAAAATCTGTAAAAAAACAAAGTAAAACTAGTCGCGCAATAAATTGGTTTAAACCAACATCACCCGCAAAAGGTATGGTAGTGTTTGCCGTAGTCTTTGCGGTAGTTGGTGGCACCTTCTTTGCTTTTAAATCTTTTGCTGCGACACCAGGAGGAATATCCGCGTCTGGGACTAGCAGCAAAGATGCGTATGGATGCCCAACATATGTTCCGTCCCGCCCAACTTTATCAATAGGTAGTTCAGGATCATGTGTAAAAACTCTTCAGAACGATTTAAATAGATATTTTAAGAACAACGGATTAACTGTAGACGGTCAATTTGGTTCCAAAACGAAAAGTACTGTAATTTACTATCAAGCCAGTGCACCAATACTATCGATACTAGGGCAATTAACAGCAGATGGAGTTGTTGGGCCTAACACTTGGCATAGCCTGCACTGTAATGTTGAAGTTCAATGTCAAGCATTACTACGAAGTCAAAGAACAGTTGGCTATAACAACCTCCGCTAAGAAATAGCATACTACGCCTAGGCTAAATAACCTCAAAATCCTAGAGCGAGAAGAGTTTTCGGTGCTACCAGTAGGGATTGCCACGAACGGCAGGAGCACCACCAAAGCGATGTACCCCGCCTCGGTAATCGAGTGTGTAACCGGCTCGCGTTGTCCAATTGGTAATTACTAAATCAGTAGCGATGCCGGTATTCCCTGCCCAATATGCTAACCCGGTGAGCGCAAGAGGTTTAACGTTTGAACCTACCGCAAAGGGGTGGACTCCACCTGATCCATCCAAAACATAGCCACCTGTATTTGTCGGGTTCAAAAGTACAGTTCGGGCAATATCTTGGCCAGAAAAGTAGCTGGCTCCATTTGCTCTAGGTTGGCTGCCAATCCGGTGTAGTCCGGCAAAGCCGTCCATGACGTACCCCCCATTTTTAGTAGGATTAATAACTAATCTGCGGGCAATGTCCCAGCCTGGCCATGAGTGACCATCGGTAGCGGCAAGGACCGGCGCGCCGCCAAAGGGATGAATACCACCATACCCATCCAGAGTGTAACCAGACGGAATTGACCAATCGGTAATAACTAAATCACGGGCAATATCCCAGCCCGACCAATAAGCATTCCCACTGACTGCTTTTGCTCCATAGCCAGGATGTATTCCACCAAAGCCGTCCAATACATAATAGGCATTTGAGTTAGGATCTTTCACGAGCCGTTTTGCAATGCTCTTGTTTGGCCAAAAGGGTGCTCTAGGATCATCTTTGACACCTGGATTTGTATTTCCTAAATTCCATGCTCGCCCATAAGCGTCCAGAATTAAACCATCGCCTGTAGAGTTAGCTGATATGTTTAATACCCGAGGAGGTTGGATACCGGCATAGGATTTATACCTATAACCTCCCAAATCACGTTCGTAGGCATATCCTGGACAAGTACTGATAACGTTAGCATTGGAGTACGCACTTTTAGGTTTAATACCGCCGGGGGACATTAAAGGATTGGAAAAAGTTACTTGTGAAACACGTGGTTGACTACAAGAGTCCGAAGGACCTTGGTATCTTTCATGGAACGCAGCTGAACTAGCACTTAAATTTCCTCTGTTTCCATTAATTTGTATACGTCCGATATAGCTTTCCACATTTGTAACTGTATCTTTCACATACCCACTCCACCACGATGTAACCCCATCGTCCGAACTTTTGGTAACGCGCATCGTATACTTCCTACCAGTAATCCATGGATAGCTGATTCTTACGGAATAACCAACTCCTTCTCCGCCAAACGAAGCATGGTACTGCGGACCTTCGGCAGCAATAGCGTCCCACACGGAAAATATTGCGATCTTGCCAGTGGGAGCACTACCACTTGTTTGTAATCCATAGTAAAGTTGAGAATTGCTTGTAAACCAAATGTTATTCGCATAATAATAGCCGTCTGGACTCCCATCTATATTCGGCTGAAGATCTATAGAAGTTCCAGTATAACCTGTAGCTGATACCGGAAAAGTAAAATATTCGTCAAACAAGTGTCCAATCAGGTTGTTGGGTGTAGCAGCGAAGCTTTTATAAGCGAGGTAACTTCCGCCCAGTATGCCGAATAATAATGCAAATAACACCGCTCCCTTGAGAGGACTAAGTGGGCTAAACCAGCCTAGTAATTTTTTTACACGAGACGGTCGCTTTTTGACTGATCTTTTCTGGATTATTTTTTTCTTACTTTTTGCCATTTTATTATTCTGTATTACCTAAATTAATTTTGATTATAAACTTAGCCGCTTATGATGTCTAGATCCTAGTATTAGTGGTGACCCCGGCGGGATTCGAACCCGCGATCTTCTGGATGAGAACCAGATATCCTAACCGCTAGACGACGGGGCCTCGTTTCAATGCTGAGTGTACCCTACCATAACAGGGGCCAAAAAAGAAGACCCCTCCGCTAGGAAGGGGTCTTCTGGAGTCTGTCACCAGTACAAGACTGGTGGTCACAGGAGCGGTCAGTCAATGCTCATGTTCTGATAGATAGACTAGCACAATTTTGACAATTGCGCCAGTGTTTATCCACAGGAGCTTAGAGCAAGGGCTTAGCTCTGAAAGCGACGGCTCAAGACAAATCGGTGAACTAGTGCACCAGCAATTGTGGTAGCAGCAAAGATTCCGATTACATCACCAGCACCAGTGTTCGGCAACTCTGTAGGAGTTGCTGGAGTCACTGGAGGGACTGGCTTGCTAGAAGCGAATTGTACCGATTTAGTACAGTTTTCACTTGTAACAATCTTATCCGTACCATTTACGCTGAAGAGCAGATTAGTACTTATCTTGTACTCACCATCTGCAGCATAGGTGTGGTTAACAGTGGTATTGGTAGTAACCATTGGGCTTGTACCGTCACCAAAGTCGAATGTAGCAGTCTTAAAGCTAGCACCATTCTTAGCAGTGTACTTAACGTCAGCTGTAACCTTACGGCCATCAGCAGTTTGTACGTCTAGTAAGTCGCAACTGTATGTTGGCTGTGTGTCACACTTCTTAGTAGTGGTTACTGTGGCAGAGTTATTGTATTCACCAGTTTGACCAGTTTTAACAACAACAATGTTCTTAGCTTCGTTCGATCCACACTGTAGTTGGTCTACAGAGGCAAGATCAGCTTCAAAAGAAATGTACACAGAAGCACCAGGACCCACATTTCCGGCATCTACTCCACCGTGGAATAAGTAATCATTGTTAATTACTGCTCCATTTGGATTAGTACCGTTAAAAAGCTTGACTGTACCGGGCACAAATTTAACTTGTGCAGGTAAAGCGTCTCTTAAAGTCATGTGAGTTAGTGTTGCATTACCAAGGTTTTTACCAGTAAGCATGTACTCTAATCTTTCGCCAGGATTGGCAGCCAACTGAGTAATACCTTTGTTAGTATCTCCCTTTTTACGCACCACTTTAGTTACTCCCACAGAAGGTACACGGACACGAGCCATAAACGTAAGTGTGGCTTCGAATTCGTGACATGGCTGTAAGTTCTCTTCCAAAACAGTACCGTTGAGGATAGTACTATCTGGGATATTTTGGGTTACGTCGTTAATGTTAGAACGAGTCCCAACATTGTGTCTCCAGTAAACGCTTCCGGGAATGAATTCCAAGCTAGCGTCACTTCGGTTCAAAACAACAGTAGCAGTGTCAGTGATGGTGTTTGTGTTGTCACCGCCCATGGTGACATTCACAACCTGGTTTGTACCAGCTTGTGTGGGCATATTTACTTTAACTTTGAAGTTCTTGGCGATATTACCAGAATCTGGTAATTCACGGTTGTGGTAGAACACTTGGAATTTGACAACTTGGTCATATGACGCGTTGGTCTGTTCCTGATAAGTGGTCTGTCCGGTTGTCTGATTAGCGACACCGATGGAGCCTTCCATCAATACGTCAGCAGCTGCCATAGAATGCAAAGGGATTGCAATCACAGCAACGGCTATCGCAGCAATAAAAGCTACTCGTTTCGGCATACGCTTGATTATTGAAACAAATCGTTTCATAGCGTTATCTCCTTAATGCGATAAAGCATTATTAATTTCCACTTAGTTATATTTAGTACTTATTTTTTCACTGATGACACTTTTTCTGATTGTTAATGAACGTTCCCCTGGATACTTCCATGGATCAAACCAAATCATTGCAAAATACTTGATTATGTATTGGGTGAGAGAGGCGTGCGGTGTTCAGGGTGATGGGAGAGCGCCAAAGGCAGCCACAAACATCGATCCACTGATCACTACACGCTCTCGTTGAGCGACGTATTCCGCTATCTCACCAGCGATTTTCTATTCTTTGAAGCTTTGGGCTCCTAGTGCAAGTAATACCTTCAGAAGGTAGTCACTTTTACGCTCAAGGCGTTAGCACTAGGAACCCGTCCCAAACCGTTACGATCGCCTGACGATCAATTCACCGAAGTATGGGTGAACACGGTTTTAGCAGTTGCCAGGTCCAAATGGACAGGTGACAGGAGTCTCTACGGTTGTAGTATCACCACCGTGACTCGTGTCCACCGGACCAGTTGCAGGACCTGCGCCACCATCACCAGAACCACCGTTTGGATCACCTTGCGGTCGAGTCGCGGGAGGCGGCTCATTTGCTGGTGCTCCAGGAGTGGATCCTTGCGGATGCTCAGCCACTGGCTGGCTTCTGGGGGATTGATTCCCACCGTGACCATCGTCCGAAGCCGGCTTTACACAACGCCCGTTGTACGGAACAGTCCCAGGAGGACATCCGTACGTCGGAGGCGGATTGTGCCGCGGCGGCGTCGGTGAAGGCGTCTTTCCCGGAACGGGAGCTGGGGCCGGAGGCACCAACTTCCACGGGTTGTGACAGTCCACGAAGACTCCGCCATCGTTGGCGAGACCCTTCACGGAACCATCGGGGTTATAGACCACCTTACCTAGGCTCACACGAACCATAGCGCGGCGATCGAAGAATGTGTCACAACCTCCCTGCTTGAATCCACGCGTGTTGATAATCGCGTCGACTCTCAGGATTTCGAGGTTGGAAACATCCTCCCCAACGGCCTTACTAGCAGTTGCCCTAATCTGGACGTCATTGGCCAGAGTGTGCACTGCCAGAATGTAGCGGCTGTCATGCCCTTGCTTCTCCGTCTGCTTAAAAGCAGGAACGTCACGCGACCAGTCGAATTTAG
>JBKJPJ010000077.1:0-2546 GCA_046595225.1 Saccharimonadales bacterium (SeqCode) | reverse complement strand
GTTTGTAGATGGGTTTGGAGGCTAGTTTGCTACCTGTCATGCCGCGGCCTACGCCTTCTTTGGCTATCGATTGATATAAAACCCCGTTGCCGGTTTGTAGCTTTTCAATGTCTGGCTTTAGCTGGCTGATGTCGGTGAGCACCTCTTCCATTTTAAAGGGTTTGATTAAAACAAAAATATTATGTTTATAAGTTACATCTTTACCCCACCAAGCCGGAGCATTTTTTATAATTTGCCGCCATTCGTGGTCGCTGAATACCGCTACTGCTACCTTATGTGAAAATGTTTTGGTAATACAAGCCTCGATAGATTTGCCCAACGTGTTTGTATTATTGGATTCCGAGCTAAAAATAACGTTGCCGCTGGCAATAAAAGTTTGAACCTCGAGCAAGCCTTTTTTTGTCAATGCATCCCTAAGCTCATCCATTTTGATAAGGCTGTTGCCGCCGACATTAATTCCTCGCAAAAATGCTAAGTAAGTATTCACACCCTCATTCTACAAGAAATTAGGTTGGAATTTGTCCAGGGGACAGATAAAAGCCGTCTGGCCGATGAGGTTCAAGACTGTTAACAATTGATTCTCGGTCTCTGTTAATATGCTTGTGTATTCGTCCAAAAACCAGTCCTAAATGAAATTTATCAAAGATTGGCGGTATATCATTAACTGCATTATTTATTGTCCACACCAAAGTATCGCGTTCATATTGTAGCCGATCATCTGCAACGCCTAAGTACAAAATTCTCCTGGCGCTTTTACCTACCACATCCACGGGTTTTGTGGCTACCGGCAATACTGTACTTAACGTTTCTGTTTGGAAGGTATCAAAAGCATTATTAATTTTCCCTACAGCTGATTTTCCAAGTCCTAGCAACATTCTTCGCTCGTACGAGGTTAGTAGCTCCACTTGCATCGGTTTATTTACAGACCTGCACAAATCTTGAGTACGTTCGTAGAATTCTTTAATGTGCTCATCAACAACGATCGGTCGAAATACTTCCGGAATTGTTGGTGCCTCAGGTAATGAAGATGTCATAGTCGGCTATTATAAAACACAAATACCTTGCAGGCGAGGTGTTTTTCATGATATTTATGGTTGTGCTGGGCCGTGTGCGACGTTGTTGATGTGTATATTAAAGGCACAATCACAACATCCGGTCTGGCGATTTAATAAGCGTTTGTCCATAATTTTTAAGCTAAGTACAAATATGCAGGATGTAAAACTCGTTTGCATACAAAAACACCGGCATTACTAATTTTTATCAACTAATAAATCAGCAAATACAACAAGACGGGCAGAATAGCTTTTTTTACTTTTTTCCCACCTGCCTTGGCAGGTTATTAAATTTAAGTGGCCTTTTTCGTCGCTCGAACGAAATACTATGCTCGCATCTTCATTTGGCTGGAATGTGCGCATTTCGCTTACAACAAATGTGTGGGTATTACCATCTCCGTCTTCCACATACAGTAGGTCACTTTTTTGTAGAGTGTGGAGTTTGTCAAAAATTGCAGGTTTGTTTCCAACTGCACCAAAATGCCCATTGATGACTGCGCTCCCGATACTTCCTGGTCTATGCCCCGCATTATACCAGCCCGCATTAACTAATCCTTTTGGTACGTCCATATCACCTTCTGCGGTTAACCCCAAACTCTCAATACTCGAATTAACGCCTATCTTGGGGATTTTCAGGCTAACGGGCAGGCCAGGCACTGAAACCACCGGGAGTGTAGTTGTTGCCCGCTGAACTTTTTCTGTTTGTGGCCTTACGCTTGCACTATTCATATTACTTTGCTGTCTATAAACCAGTATGCCACCCGTTATTAGGATGATAACTCCCAGAACCAGAAGGCCAAGCTTAGCTGAAAATTGCTTAAATCTCATGACTGCATTTCGCTGCTAGCTACCAAAGTATATGGTGTTTAGGCTATGCCAAACGTTTTTTTACTAGTACGTATATTACGCCCAGACTAAATGTGACGCCTGAAAGTATTAGACCGATAATGCTGCTACTTGATCGTTCAGTGTACAGGCCAGTATTTGGCAATCCAGGTGTCTTCGTACCAATAAAAGTAGATGGTGTGAGACACGTAGCTCCTGTTATTACATTTGCATCTAGAGTTACTGCTCCTGTTTGTGCAAGTGCGCGCCCATTGAGGGTAGCACCAGTTTGTAAACTGATTGAGGTTGATGACAGTATGTTGCCTGTAAGCGAGGTGTTTGTTCCCAGAGTCGCAGAACTAACATCGCGCCACCAAACATTGCAAGGATCGCCGCCAACTACGTTAGCAGTACCTGAAGTTATTAACGTTGATGCTGACTTAAAGATCCATACTCCCGTCCCACTGAGGGTAAGTGTTCCTGTCAGCGTAAATGCACCCGCACAGTAGACACCAGCGACAAGATTTTCACCAACTAAGTCCTTGGTGCCAGGGTACGTGGTATCACAACCCTGATTCAAGACAGTATATGCAGCCGTGTTAGCATTTTGCGCTGCTAATGAATCAGCCGCATTTCGAATTGTTCCAGGAGGTCCAACAATACCAGGAG
>JBKJPJ010000043.1:0-2739 GCA_046595225.1 Saccharimonadales bacterium (SeqCode) | reverse complement strand
GATTTTTTTCGGGGTTGAATGGTCACGATTTCGTAATCTAGATCATGCAGGTCAATGATATCGAGCGGATTTTTAAATTGAGAGTGTTCAGCACCAAGTAAATAAAAAACAAAACTGTGTTTTCTTCGATTTTCATCCGAGATATTACTAACAAGGTTAATAACCGTATACCCAATGCCACGCATGCGGTGGGGGCCTTGTAATGGAGACAGGTCGATAGCTATCTTCATTTGTTTGCATTCTCAATGACTTCGAAAAATACTTTGGCACTTTCAACCCACGAGAACTTCGCTGCATGGGCTGGGCCTTTGATCAATGCTTCTTTGGCTACTGCTTCGTAGTTATCCAAATACTCTACAATGGCCTCTATGAGGTCGGGCAAGTCGTTGCTCTTTACGATTTTGGCGGCATCACCAACTGCTTGAGGGAGTGACGAGTTGTCGGTAGTTATCACCGGGGTGCCGCAGGCTAAGGCTTCGAGCGGCGGCATGCCAAAACCTTCATAATGACTGGGGTATATCAGCATCTTCGCGCCAGAAATAATGGCGGCCTTGTCTTTCTCGGCAACATACTTGCTCGGTCGTATAATTTCGAAGCCTGCTTCAACCTTGCTAATGATCTTCTCAAATAATTTATCTGTTTTCCAGCCACTTACTCCAACGAGGAGTAGTTTAAGATTTTTACGGTATTCTTTTGGCAACGAGCAATAAGCGTCAACTAACATATCCAGATTTTTACGGGGCTCTAAATTAGAAAGCGCCAGGATATATTCGCCGGAGATATTGTAGGTTGCCTTCACGGCGTCAATTTCTATCTGACTGCGCCTATAAATTATTTGTGGGTTTGTCGCAGGTGTGGAAAGCACTACATCGCTTGGAGCCAATTTATAAAAATCTATTAGCTCTTGACGGGCATTGTTTGATATAGCAATAATTTTCTTTGCTTTAGCAACAGATCGCCTAACACTGTTTGATAAGAATTTGGCGTTGCCCTCGTCGGAATATTGTCGGTGTAGTTCAAAAGATAGATCGAAAATTACCAAAGCCTCAGATTTACTAAAGGCAAGTGGCATATCGGCAAAACGTGGGAATATGTAGTGGCCTCGTCCACACCATAGGTCGATTGGTGGCAACTTTCCCCTGTGCCACAAGGCAGCCATATGTCTAAATGGCAGCGGGAACGTCTTATAGCCGACGTGTTTAAAACTGAATTTTTTGAAAGCCATAACTTTGTCCCGGGGGATAATAACTCGAACGTCGAATACTTCTGCACCGTTATATTTGGCAAGTTCAATGTATTGATCCATGCCCTGCAAGATGCCCAGGATGTACTGCCCTACTCCGCTAAAATGACCATCCACTAGTCCGAGCCCGTCAATAAAAATTGTTTTTTTCTTCATGCTAGATACCATTATTCTAACAGATATGCTGACTTGCTACACCCGTCATGATGTGGTGATAGCATATCTATTGGGCGCCAGCGGTCCCAGAATTCCAGGTTGCGTTTCGCGAACTGTCATACAGCACCAAGTTTCCATCCTGTTGTACAACAAAACGCGAGCTTCCACTTCCGGCGGTATTGGTATACCAGACCGGCTTTCCATTTAAATCGTACAGCACCAAGTTTCCATCGGGCTGAAGCGACAAGTATGATATCAGCCGACCTTGAGTATTAGACGACCATAATGCGCGGGTCGTCGAATAAAGCACCAAGTTTCCATCTGTTTGGAGGATGAACTTAAAGCGTCGATCGGCGGTGTCCATTCTTTGCCCGGGGAATATTCGAGCTTTGTCAAAAGTGGCATTATTGACATAAGCCAGATGGTCGGGGTTGGAAAGTGTACCAGAAGACCACAAAGGAATATTACCGGAACTATAAACTACCATATTGCCATCAGCTTGGATAGTGAGGTAGGCATTGCTCGAGCCACTAGTGCCAGAATTCCAGAGTGCAACATTCTGTTGGTTATAAAGCACTAAGTTTCCGTCCAACTGCATGACTAAACGTTTTCCGCCAGTTGAATTGGTATACCAGACCGGCTTGAAATTACTGTACAAGATTAGGTCACCATTATTTTGAATGGACAGAATTGATTGTGAATCGGGTGACAGCAGGGACTCTCCCGCTGTGAGTGTGCCGCCGGCAGCTAGGCCAGTATTGTTTGAATTTGAAACGTTCATCGGATTAACCACATTTATGGTGTAGTACAAACCAGGGTCATTCATCCATGTGATTCCCTCGGCAACGATATTGAAGTGCTCATAGTAGCTCCCCGTTGCTGCCGGAGCCTTCATGGTAAATTCGAACGTTCCTATTTGCCCTGGGCCGACGGAATTTTCTTTGAGCGCTACTGTCCTTGCTGCCGAAAGCCACGACGGGTCATAAAACGCACTAATTCGGTCATTGGGATGGGTGGTGCCCATTTTCGTTGTTGACTGACTCCACGTTTGGTTTCCTATGTTTAGGGCTCTAACACGGGCATATATCTTAGTGTTTGGCTGAACAGTTGTTATGTCAGTAAGAGGGTGTGCCATGGCGGCGTCAGAGTAGGCATCTTGTCCCTGATAGAGCCAGCCATAGGCAACGTTACTTTGGGTTGGGCCGAACCAATCATTATACATCCGCCAGAAGTTGCGGTTACCATAGGCGCTACACCCATCACCGGTGCCGTACAGGTTATTGAGGGCAGCGGCATTCGGCTGGTAGGGAGTATAGTTATATAGTGCAGAGGTTGCTTGG
>JBKJPJ010000114.1:0-4043 GCA_046595225.1 Saccharimonadales bacterium (SeqCode) | reverse complement strand
CGTGGTATTACTGACAAATATAGTTTCTGACGCGTCTCTCTGAATGTAAAGGGCGTCGTTACCGCTGAGGCCATCTCCATTCATATCGTTGGAATATCTATAACTGTTAACACTCTGCGTCTTAGATTCCCAAAACATTGAAACGCCTGTACCTCCAAATTTGAAATAATCCTTGTGATAAGAAGCGCTTGCAAAAACGCGATGCTTCAAGGTTGTTGAACTAAAACTAAGTTCCGGATTATTAACATTACTTCGTGAGATCACGTTATTGAACGAGGTTCCTGCTGTAGATGATGCATCAACCAAGTTCTTCGATTCGCCATACGCATATCCACCTTTCGCCCAAAAACCTTTTGAACTGGTCTTTTCCAAGGTAACGGCTAAGTTCCAGGCTCTACCCGCACTGGAATTTGTCAGAGTGATGGCTTGGATGACCTCGCAATTGACCCTGACCTGCTGGCCGGATACGGTCGGACAGGTATCGGCTACCCAACGCGGACGGGTGTCAGCTCCGACAAAAGCTCCATCAGGATTGGATAGGTTAGCGTTAATATATGCGGTTCCTTTTACATCCTTGGTATAGAGATACTCAGTTCCTACGATCAATCCTAGCGGAAGCCTGTAATCGGCGGCAATACTAGAACGCCAGATCTGTGGGAACTTGTAGTTCGGCACCGTGAAGTTAAGATCTTGCTGGCCGGCCAACGGAGCTCCCGTAACAACTGCCGGCTTATAAAAGTCCGGATTAGGATTGAAATGCCGTACGGTCGTGTTGTCCAAAGATTGAATACCCGTCAGCACGCCATTGTTGCCGATCTGATTTGAGATCCAAACATATGGCGGGCGGGCGGTAAAGTAACCAGAGCCGCCGCGAAGCTGCAGTTTTTGGCTCTTGAACGGGCTCCAGTTAAAGCCGACACGCGGCGACCAAAGGATATTTCTGCCGGGAAGTTTGTCAGTGGCGAGCTTAAGAGATCCGCCTTTTCCATCACTGAATGTTAGTGTATCGACGAGTGAATTCTTAAAGCCTGTCGCACCGAAGAAAGGTACCTCCATACGCAGACCGTATGTAAAAGTGAAATTATCCCTGACCTTCCACTGATCTTGGCCGTAAAAACCAGGATATATTACATTAAGAAGCTGGACCGGGCTTGAAAGGCCAGGCTGGTTGATAAACCTTACGTTAAATCTTGGAAGAGTTACTGCGGAAGGTGTGTTGTTAAGGAAAGCATTAGCGTCTGTATAAAAGTCGTTCAAAGACCTATAAGAATAAATACTTTGCGAAGACGGATTGAAAATATTCAGTGAATGGTATTTTTCAAAACTCAGACCCGCCTGAAAAGTGTGTGCTCCGCGGTAATAAGAAAAATTGTCCTGGATCTGAAAAGATTTGTATCTCAACGTATTCTGCGGAGTAAACGGCTCATATCCGAATGATGTGTAAGCCGTTGTTGCGCTGAGTGTGCCAAGTGAACCGTCGTGAATATCAACGAGCGGAAAAAGCTTTGTTGAGTTTGGCCGGCTCTCATCTTGGAACGTAAAGCCGACGATCAAGCTGTTAGCAGCTTGACTTCCGAATGAAGTTGTCAACTCAGCGACCACCGAGCGAATGTTCTCTTGGATCTTGTAATTCGAGTTCTGAAAACTCAAATAATTCGTACCCTGTGATCCGCGTCCAAATCCGGCAGTGGCTCCGCTGTTAGATGTACTGATGTTTTGATCGGTAAGCGAGTCGAGACTCAAGTAGCGAACTGACAATCTATTGGTGTTGGTAAGGTTGAAGTCCGTTTTAAAAAGGTACTTTTTAGCGGGTATCGCAAAATTGTAATTTTGATAGGCACCCGGATCGTATCCAAACTTTGTATTCAAAAAGGAGCCAAGGGCATCAAGATCCGACTTGGCAACACGCGATACACTACCTGTGCCGCAGCCGGAGCCGGTGGTATTGAAAGCGACTGGACACGCTGAAAAAGTGTGTGCGGGCCTTAATGTTTTTTCATTCTCGTAGCTGAAAAAGAAAAAAGATTTGTCTCTGCCAGAGGTAAATGCCGGTCCGTTATTCTCGCCGAAATTAAAGAACGGCAGAGCACCGCCGACTGTAAATCCCCAGAGCTTATAGTCAAGCTGCCCGTGCGGGAATACGTTGGGGCCAGCTTGTTTGCCCTGAAATGATTCATTACGCCAGCTGTAATATCCAGAACCGTGATAGGTATTTGTTCCGCTCTTTGTAACCGTATTGATACCGGCTCCGATGAAATTGCCTTGGCGAACATCAAAGGGAGCAACGTTGATCTGAAATTCCTGGATAGCATCGAGTGAGATCGGCGATACGCCTGTGCGTTCACCGGGCTGGCCACCTAGACCAAAAGAGTTGTTTAAGTAAGAACCGTCAACAGTAATGTTGTTTAAGCGGTTGTCCTGTCCCGCTATCGAACCACCGAACGGACCGCCACCGTAAAAAGGTGACAGCTTTGCGTAATCGTTAATACGTCGGCCTGTAGTCGGAATGTTTATGTCCGAAAGGTTGATGTTGGTTGAGGCACCAGTTTTTGCTTCGTTAAAGGTATCGTCGCTCGTGACGGTCACCTCAACGTTCGCCCCGGCAGCGTTCAAAGTGAAGTTAACGGATGAGGCATTACCAAGGCTGGTTGTAATGTCGCCAATGCTTCGTTCTGTGAATCCAGTAGAAGAAACTGTAACTTTATATGGCCCTCCTACCCGAACACCGGGCAGCGTGAAGCGACCATCGCCATTAGTCGTTGTGGAGTATTTAGAACCGGTCGGTTCATGTATTGCCGTTACGGTAGCTCCGGATACAACTGCTCCAGCCTGATCGGTAACGACGCCGACTATATCGGATGTTGTGACCTGAGCCATTAGCTGCCCTACGCAGACCGTTAAACCGATCACGAGAATAGCTAAAAAATTGATTGATATTTTTTTAGTCATTTTATATTTTAGACCTCATTAATTAGAATTTTTCCAAAGCAATTACTGCTTTTTTACATGCAAAAGGACATGTAAGTTTCGGTTTTTGGATTTTTGTCTTAATTTTCGGATTTTTTGATGTTTTAGGTTTTACGTTTTGGCCTGAAATAAAACACAAACAATTTGAAACGTCAGGCACAAAATCAATATCTTCAACAGTTTACGGTCCGCCGCTATCTGCCGAACACCAGAATGACCCAATTTTAGACCCATTAAACCTTTTAGTACGCTATTCGTAACGCAAATCAGGTTCCTTTCGTGTAAATATATGATAATTACACACGGCTTGAAACGCGAGGTTAATAAAGGTTGAAATCTATGTTAACTAAACTTGGTGAGACCAGCAGAGAACAGCAGGATAGTTCTCTAGGTATGGCCACGTGCACTATTCTGTAATATTTTTTGTTACAAAATAGAAAAATGTTAAGGCTAAATATTACAAATCCCTTTAGATACAGGGATTTACGTAATTAATTTAATACTTGACTTTTTTGTAAATATAGATTAAGTTCATAATGCATTTTACTAAAACGAGACCTTCGCGTAAGGTAAAAGCGTATTTTATGATAAGAATCAGGGGGATAGAATGGCAGAAGTAGATTATTCTACAACATCATACAAAACGCCATTGCATCATCGCATCATTGCGAGCATGCCTATTAAAGCTAGTTGGATCGATCTTGAGACCGGCGAAACTATCAATATCGAGTGAATGACCGAAAATGTTGGTGAAACCAGCACTTTGGTCAATCTGGATACATTGCCGCCGGTTGGCTGCGAAGTTCGTCTGCGAATAATGGACGAAAACAAGCAGATCATAGACGTTTCGACGCGGGTCATCCGTGTCCAACGCGATCCCGGCAAGCCTATGGCCGCTCTAACCATTTTGGAAAATCTTAAGAAATGGAAGAATACGGCCATGACAGCAGCAGAAGCATGGGTGACGAGGCATTGGCAACTTAATTACGAAGAAGAATGGGTTAACTAGTTTTCTTCAGGGTTATAATACCGAAGCGGGAAAGTTCTTAAGGGATTTTCCCGCTTTCGCATTTTTC
>JBKJPJ010000098.1:0-5985 GCA_046595225.1 Saccharimonadales bacterium (SeqCode) | reverse complement strand
GGCCAAAGGTAGCTCAGACAGTTCAGGTAGCTCAGGCAGCACTACTAATTCAGGAGCACCAAACTAATGGAAAACGAAAATCACAAATTACCATCATCCAACCCTACAGGATCACCTGTCATGGATATTCAGACGCCACAGCCAGTAAATCCTACTTTTAACCCTGTTTCGACTGAACCCATGGTCGGTGGCCCGGCCATTGAACCTGTAGTAGCAGCTCCACTTGCGGTAACACCGGTATCACCCGTAGCTCAACCAGCTGTTGCAGAAGCACTTTCAGGCACTGAGCCTGTCGGTGAGGTTGCTCCTGGCCCTATAGCAGCAAGTAGCACGCCAAGCGTTATTAGCCCTAATGGGGCATCTGAGCCAGCAGCATTTTCTTCCGAAAGCGTCGCCGAAAACTCTCCAGCAGCAGTTCCAAAACCTGTTAAAAAACACGGGCCGCCAATATTTGCGGTTCTGGTTGCGATTATTATAACGCTGGCATTATTAGGGGTCGCTGTATATGCCTACATGAAGTCAAAGAATAAAGACACCTCCCCAACTACCACAACAACTACGCCAGCCGTAAATAGTGTTTCTCCTCAAGACATCGATGCAACAAGCACAGCTATAGATTCTAATCTTCAAAAAGTCGACGAGGCCAAGGATTTTCCTACCACCGACCTCAGTGACAGTTCACTCAGCCTACAATAATTGAACGTCTAATATTATTTCTTCTTACTGGCCACAATTACACTGGCGTGTTGGCCCATTTTAATCTTGTGTTGATCAAATGTTTCCTTTAGTTGTTTGTAAAACTGACCAGTGACTTCCCATTTTCCATCGACTGTAGTTTTTCCCAAGACTTTAACAACCACGCCATTCACGGAATACGCTTTAATACGTGAAAAATGGGGCGCCTCAACAATCAGCGGCTTATATTTAACGGAAGCTGCCATTTGCTCCCCGATATGATTAATTATGTGTTCCAGACGATCAATGTCGGTATCTGTATCAACAATCAGGTCTTCGTTAAGACGGCTAAAACCGATGGTTTTGTTAGTAGTTACCACTATTGAGCCATTCGGCACGTGGTGTAGGTTACCGTCGAGGTCGCGAAGTATAGTAGTGCGCACCGTTATATCCTCTACAATTCCACTGACCCCCGTAATTTCAATAACATCGCCTATTCGGTACTGGTTTTCTATAATAATAAAAATACCACTCACCAGATCCTTAACTAAGCTCTGGGCCCCGAATCCGAGGGCTACTCCAAACAGTCCGGCACTGGTAAATAAGGCAGCCGCCGACCCGGGGGCAATCTCGCCAATTATTAAAATACCCGCAATAATATATACCCCTGTCCGTAACGCAGCATTAATGAGTGTTTCCAGGGTTTGAATACGCCGCTCTCGGTCGCTTTTAGTGGGGTAAATGTCGCTCCGTACAGTACGGCGCATGAATTCGTTAATAATTTTGCTACTGAAGCGTCGGACTATCCAGGCGCCCAAGAGTATAACCAGAATACTTATAAGATGTTGCGTGAACCAATTGCCTGCCGAATTAGTGATTTTGTCGGCGCTATTCCAGAAATTACTAATTATGTTTTCCATTATGCTTACGTTCAGTATATCGCCTATCCGTTCCCGAGCAAATAACTGCTACAATTACGATAAGCTTTTAATACAATGGGAGTTACAGAAAGTGACGTTTGATGAATACCAAAAACAGGCACTCACGACGGCTATATCAAACCCGGATCCATTAATGGATAAAACTATCTGGGCAATGGGTATATCTGGTGAAGCCGGCGAGGTTCTAGAGAAATGGAAGAAGATTGTTGCCTATAAAAAAGGTGAAATTTCATCTGCCGATCAAACGGAAATTAAGAAAGAGTTAGGAGACGTTGTTTGGTATATAGCCGTGTTTGCCAATAGTTTAGGATTAAATTTGGACGAAGTAATAAAGCTGAATCTACAAAAGCTAGCCGATCGTAAAAAACGCGGTGTGACCAAAGGGGCAGGTGACAATCGGTGAAGCGACCGAGTTACTCTACCGCTACTCCCCGCATTGCCAGCTACGTGATTATCCGTAAGGCAAATAAGGTAGCTTTTTTGCTGTGGAGTAACACTAGTTGGAAGAACGGTTTCTACGGATTGCCCTCTGGTAAAGTAGAGCAAAACGAGAGTTTTATCGCTGGAGCTATTAGAGAGGCTAAGGAAGAAATCGGTGTCGATATTGATGCAACAGACCTCAAATACGTGCATACCATGCATCGAAATGACCCGATGTGCACAGTGAACTGGCCTGGCTGAATCCTAAAAAATTGCCAGAAAATGTTATTGATAGTGTTAAAGCAGTACTAGAACAGATAGAAATTGGAAGTGAGTATAGTCAGTTCGGCTGGGATAGCTAGTAGGCGTTCGCAGTTAGGGTGTAGCACTGGCGCCCAGCTTTATGGCTGGAAGTCGATAAATAAGTACTAGAGCTATCTTCATCATATGAATACTTATTATTCTTGGCTTGTTTATAGGTAACGCATAACTCATATTTTCCATCAACTGGATCGGTAATAATTCGTTGGCTTCTTCCAATACCATATTCGAAATTGACATTTGCATCCTTATTATCGCTGATCGATTGCGTGATAATTCGATATTCAACGCGCCTCTGGGCAATAAGATCTTTCCCTTGCTGACTATAGGGTTTTAAGGTCTCTAGATTTTGAGGTAAGGCTTTATTCTTACGTTGGTAGGTTTGAATTGACTCATTTACACTCGATAAGCCTTCTTCAATTAATTTGTCTTGGCGACCGGCCACCTGAGCTCTAAACGGTCCTACCATGCCTGCAACTACCGACAATCCGGCAATAATCAACACAATATAAGGAAAATATTTTGCAAATTTTTGTAGTTTAGCTGGCCTCATAATCCGCAGGAACAACATGATTCCCATGGCAGCTACTACCCCGGCACTAATGATTATGATGACCTTACTGGATGAATCTCCGGGGTTAATAAATAAGGTGAACAGTGCAATCACAGCGGTAATAATTCCACCTAAGGCAATCAGAAAAACGAGCACTGCATTCAAGACCATTACTACCGCCGCAAAGCCATGTTTTTGTAATGGTTCAATTTTGCTGTAGATACGGTCCGCAATGAAAGCGAGTGGCAATAGTACGACTAAGGTTGCGAGGGTGTAGATTAAAAATTCATATTCACCATTCTTTTCAACAATGAAGTACGTTAAAACACCTGAAAGTAAAACGGTCAGCGCGCACAGCGTCCACGACCACAAAGCGTAGGTCAGCCACTGCCAGACTATTTGCACGGCAGGTGAAGAACTGTGAGGAGGTTTAGGTGTTGGTGGAGTCACAGTAGGAGCTACAGATGGAGTTACGGGAGTAGCTATAGGTGTAGCAATAGGTTGGGGTATTGGTGGGTTTTCTGGTGTAGGGGTTTGTTGATCAGGCTGCATATGTTCACTTATCTTTAAGCATAAGCATATAGGGAGATAGGCATTTTGTAAATCTAGTGGAATTGATTGCGTAGCCATTCGTCGAAGCTGCCACCACCACCGGCGGTTAGACAGAGTACTAATTCGCCATCAGACAGATGCTGGGTTATCGCTTTTTTTAAATCATTATTTAACTGGCTAGCCTTAGCAACGGCTGGTTTACTTACTAAGTTAACTATGTCCTGGGGGCTGAGCAGTGCTAAGTTTGGGTCTTCACGGGCTAAATAGCTGGGCACAACATACAGCTGCTCAACATCATCGAACAGATGTACCAGATCTTCTTTAATAAAATGTTGCCGGGTGTTATGCAGGCCTTCGTAGACCACAACAACCGGCTTACCCGCTAGTTCAGTGGCGGTCTGGAGCGCACCACGGATCTTGGGGGGCGTATGAGCGTAGTCGGTGTACAAATTGGGGATGAGTTCCTCGAATCGGCGTGATAAGCCCGGGAAACGGTTCATATGGCTAATGAGGGTATCTAGGGGTGTATCGCTGAGGGTGTGCACAGCCTGGATTACCTGCCAGGCATTCTGGCGGTTGACGAGCCCTTTCAAGGTAATCTGGTCTAAAACAGGGTCACGATCGTTCAATATAGTGTACGAATTAGATAATTCTTTCTCTGGTGAGTCCGGCAAGCCCATTTTGTGACTGTCACGCTGCCAGCAAACTATTTGTTGGCTTTGGCCGGCAAATTGCTGAAAGGCTTCCTCATAAGCGTCTCTGGTTTCGAAAATATCCGGATGATCCCAATCAATTCCTGTAATAAGGCTCATATAGGGGTTAAAAGCCAAAAAGTTGCGGTCAAACTCATCGCATTCATATACAAAATACTGCGCGTCGGGGTTATATTCGCCCATGTCTCCAAAGCTGATTTTAGCTCCCACTGAGTAACTAACCGGAGTGCTGAGCTGTTTAAGTAGCCACACCAACATAGCGGTGGTGGTAGTTTTGCCATGAGTGCCGGCCACTGCAAGTAATTTGAGCTTTTTATGACTGATAATATGGTTCAGCAGCTCATCGCGCTTAGTGGCTTTAATGCCGTGTTCTCTACAAAAAGCCAGCTCAGGTGAATCAGGATTTTCTATGGCTACAGCAGATGAATATACGAACCAATCAATGGGGTTGTTGGCATGGATTTCGGCTAAGTGGCTGCCATCTTGAACAGTGGCAATCGAGCTTACTCCTCTATCTCGGAGGTAATCAATATAATCTGATTCTTGTTTATCAGATCCTGAAACCGTCAAACCGGCTTCTTTTGCTATTAGTGCCAGGGGCCCAATGGCTGTACCACCGATGCCGCTAAAGTAAATATGCATACACCAAGTATAAAGGAACCACTGTTTATTCATAAACTAGTATAATCATAATCATAATGGCTTCTAATAAGCGACAATTGCATCATCTATGGGTTAGCCTGAGACCCATTAACCCCTGGTATTTCTTGGTAGCTGCGGGGATTTTTTTGGGAATTGGTTTCTATGCCATGCGCCAAAATAATCTGACAGCCTTGCGTTTGCGTGACAATGTTTTGGCCGCCGATAAAGCCGACGGCGATGTCGAGGCCTCCCTCCGTACGTTACGGGAATATGTCTACGGTCATATGAACGCCGATTTAGCTCAGGGTTCTAATGCCATCAAACCGCCTATACAGCTTAAATATCGTTATGAACGGCTGGTGGCTGCACAAAAAAATGGTACCACTGTAGCTAATAGCCAGATCTACAATGATGCCCAGCGTATCTGTGAACAACAATTCCCTAAGGGTCTTAGTGGCAGTGGCCGTATCCCTTGCATTACAGACTACGTAACTTCTCACGGTCTCAAAGAAAGTACCGTACCTGACGGGCTCTATAAATTCGACTTTGTCGCTCCAGCGTGGTCACCAGATCTAGCTGGGTTTAGCTTGCTGATTGCAGGGGTACTATTTATCTTGTTCGCGACTCGCATAGCTCTTCAGAAGTGGCTAAAAAACACTATCAAACAGCACGCCTAACCAGGGGAATCTTATTTAACAGATTGCTTTGTAGAGAACTTAAGGCTTTTTAATAGGGGTTGCGGGAGTTGGAGTAGGTGTTGTTGGAGTTGTGGCATTAGTATTGCCGCTTTGGGTAGTTGAACCAGTAGTAGTCGCACAATTCTGACCCTTAGGATTTTCCTTGAGGTACTTGTCGACAGCTATAGCTACTTGTCCATCAGTCTTGAGGTTTTCCCAAAACAGTACTTGTTCGCGGTTAAGAACCATCTGGTCTACCGGTCCATGGAGTTCACAGCCAAGTTTTACCAATGAAATATCGTTGTTGGTCTTAGCGGTGGTTGATTGATCTGGTTGTACCTGCTGATTTACCCGTAGATAGTAGATACTATTCATCTCTATATATTTATTATTGAGTGATTTAATATGGCCGAAGTAAACTTGACCCCCGTTAAGGAAGACTGCTTGCAGTTTAGTGTCTTGAACAAATTTGCTCTCTTTGTTGTCTTTAC
>JBKJPJ010000067.1:0-4937 GCA_046595225.1 Saccharimonadales bacterium (SeqCode) | reverse complement strand
AACAACGAGATAACTTCTTTACTCACCCGTTCAACGTCAGCCGCTGGTAAATCAATTTTATTCAAGACGGGAATAAGGGTTAAATCAGCTTCTAATGCTAAGTACACATTTGCCAGTGTTTGGGCCTGGATTCCTTGGGTGGCATCAACTACCAGCAGTGCGCCTTCGCAGGCTTCTAAGCTCCGTGAAACTTCGTAGCTAAAATCCACATGGCCGGGAGTGTCTATCAGATTTAGTTGATACTCTTTATAATCCATCCGCACGGGTTGAAGTTTGATGGTAATGCCCTTTTCACGTTCCAAGTCCATACGATCTAACAGTTGGGCCTTCATATGCCGCTTTTCGACAGTGCCGGTGAGCTCTAGCAGCCTGTCGGCCAAGGTAGATTTACCATGGTCTATATGGGCAATTATACAAAAGTTGCGGATTAAGGATTGATTCATTGCCTACAGAGTATAACAGAGGTCAAAAGATTACTAAATTTTCACTGGGCGCAAGATTAGCTTTTTGATTCGGCGTAATACAATACCGGCTTCTTCTAAACCAAAAAGCGACGAGAAGAACAGATGCACAAATAGCGTAACTCCGGCTATGGCGGCTAGCTTAGTACCCAGAGCAAAAAAACCTCGATCGTACAGACCCAACGGAAAGAGCGATACCATAATAAAGGCTGCCATCACCGTGAACCCAGTAACAGATAAAATTTTTGATAAACTCTTCAAAAATGTAACGCTAAACAAGTGCGGATCACGGTACAGCATAATAATAAGTAATAATACAACTTCTGCCGCTGCTACAGTTGCCTGGGCAATCGCCAGCCCAGCCGCGCCATAAGAACTTGGCCGCGCCAACGAGAATACCAGAACAATGTTAAGTCCTATGGCAAACAAAGACACCATTAATGGCGTGAAAGTATCTTTATGGGCGTAAAAGTAACGAGAGAACAGTGTATAAATGATTCTAAACAAAATAGCGATTGTCAGTAAGCCAAACAACAGGGCAATTTCCGGTGCGCCCCGTTTAAATATCAAACGAGCCAAGTAGCCACGACAGAAGTAACTAATCACCACGACGGGAAGTGCCGTCCATATAATAATGCGCAAAATACGGTCAAAATCTTTACGGAACAGATCTTGCCGTCCTTGGGCCAACCGTTCGCTCAGCCGCGGGAAAGCCGCAGTAGAGATAGCAGTGCCAATTAATAGCACCGGTGCAGTGTGTAACATATAGGCATTTTCATAATAACTTACATAGCCATCACCTAATTTACGAGCACGGTTTGTTTCGACAATACTATTGATGGCGTCAATACCTTGATCGATGGACCTCGGGGGAAGTTGTCGTAGAACCCGCCAGAAGTTTAGATTGTTCCAATTAATCTTAGGTTTGTAATGGAAGTGCAGACCACCGAGTCCGAATGAAACGAACACAATCTGTAATAAAGCACCAACGACTGCCCCAATGCCCAAACCTATTAATCCTATGTTATTACGAAATAGGAAAACACTTATGACAATAGCGCTGTTGTAAATTATTGGTCCCATAGCAAAAAAGAAAAACCGGCCATAGGTCTGTTGGACACTCGTCAATACACCGGTAATCATGAACAAGAGAGGGTTAAAAGCAACCAATCGCATAATGGATACTGCGTTATGCAACTGTGTTGGGGACAAATTGGGAGCTACAATCTTCATTAACGGTACTGCAAAAATTAATATTCCGACACCTACCACTGTCATAACAATGGCAAATAAGTTCATAAGGCTATTAGATATATCCCAGACACCACGGCGGTCATTAACCGCTATTCGTTCAGCCAGAATAGGTATGAATGCTACCCCCAAAGCTCCCGCGGCAAGGGTTAAATAGAAGAAATCTGGAATTTTAAAGGCGGCAAAATAAGCGTCAGTACTTTGGGGACCGACTGCAGGAAAACTACCATTTACAACCATCGTTCGCACAAAGCCCAAGACCTGTCCAATAAGTGTAGTGATAACCAGTAAGGTAGCTGCTCCGCCAAAGGATGCCCTTTGATTGGCGCGCTTCAAGAATCGATTCATTCCTCTTGATTATAGAGGAATTGAGCCAGTTTTAAGAATTAAAAAATGTTTTCTGTTCAGGTATTCGAGCCCGGTAGTGGACCGGAGATACTACTTTAGATTTTACTAGTACAGAGCAGCCGATTGCGGCATGGCTGAGCCTTTCAGTATATGCAGAACTTCATCAGCTTCTACGGTTTCTTTTTCAAGCAACTGGGCTTTGAGTTCATCAAGCTTAGCGCGGTTAGCTTGGACTACCAATTTGGCACGGTCTCCAGCTTCAGTGATTAGCTGTTCAACTTCTTGGTCAATAATCTTAGCGGTATCATCAGAATATTGCCGCTCGGTCACCATGCGGTCCATCATGGTCCCCTCTTCTACATGGAAAACTTGGTCGCGCAACTTCTTACCCATCCCCTGGTTAACTACCATATCGCGGGCCAATTCGGCAGCCTTCTGTAGATCGTTTCCAGCGCCGGTAGTAACACGGTCAGGACCATAAACAACTTCTTCGGCAATCCTACCGCCTAGCATCCGGGCTAAGACGTCCTTAAATTCGATAATACTGTGGTAACTTTTATCTTCTGGCGGGATAAACCAGGTTACGCCGCCGGTGCCGCCGCGAGGGATGATAGTCACTTTGTGGACCATATCGCTGTCGGGCAAGACGTGACCGACGATGGCGTGGCCGGCTTCGTGGTAGGCAGTAATTTCTTTTTCTTTTTCGCTCATAATTTTATTTTTACGCTCTGGACCAATAGCTACTTTTTCAAAGGCGTTGGTGACGTCCTGCTGGCTAATCTCCTTACGGTTATGCCGGGCTGCAATAATAGCGGATTCGTTGGTGATGTTGGCTAAATCGGCACCTGATGAGCCAGCCGTTTTGGCTGCCAAGGCATCGATATCCACTACTTTAGCGAGCGGTTTTTTAGCGAAGTGAATCTTAAGGATTGCCTCACGGTCTTTACGGTCTGGTAAATCAATATTGACGCGGCGGTCAAAACGGCCGGGCCGCAGTAAGGCAGGGTCCAGAACGTCAGCCCGGTTGGTTGCGGCCAAAATAATAACATTGGTACCTTGCTCAAAACCATCCATTTCTACCAGTATTTGATTCAGGGTTTGTTCACGCTCATCATGGCCACCACCCATTCCAGAACCACGTCGACGGCCAACTGCATCTATCTCATCAACAAAAATAATACATGGGGCATTCTTTTTGGCTTTAGCAAATAAGTCTCGGACACGGCTGGCACCGACACCAACAAACATTTCCACAAATTCTGACCCAGAAATACTAAAGAAAGGAACATTAGCTTCGCCGGCCACTGCACGAGCCAACATAGTTTTACCCGTTCCTGGAGGCCCTACTAACAAAACCCCCTTAGGAATCTTCGCTCCGACTGCCGCAAACTTTTTGGGATATTTCAAAAATTCAACAACTTCTTCAAGATCTTGTTTAGGCTCATTACTTCCGGCCACATCACCAAAGGTAACTTTATCTTTTTCATTCCCATAGAGCCGGGCACGGCTTTTACCAAAACTCAACGCCTGGTTTCCCTGGCCTTGGGCACTGCGCAACATAAAAAACAAAACTCCGCTAATAATTATCACCGGTAAAATCGAAGACCCCACCGCTAGCCAGGTAGAGCCACTGGTGGATTCTGGCTTGTAATCTACGGTAACTTTCGAATAATCGACGCCTTCGTCTTTAATACTGGTTTGAGGGCGGGTGTGGGACTGTAAGCTGGCTTTGGCTTCATCCTTTTTCGTTATATTGAGCTTACTACCATCCACCACAATTCGGTCATATTGACCACTGTTAGCCTGTTGGACAACTTCCGATATTGGCACTTCTTTAAGATTTTTAGGCTGTCCGTAGGCTGCAAAGCCAATCAAAGCAAACATAATTAATAAGGCCACAAAGCCTATGTTTTTCATACTGCGGCGGTTTGGCTTGCCGCCTGTTCCCATTGGTTTCCTATCCATACGACACCTATTATACAAAGAGTTGCGAGCAAATACTAGCGGTCTCGCCCTTGGAGTGCCAAAGTGTCGTTCCTAACCGTCATCTGCCACAGCGCATTAACATCAGCTAATTGACCATTTTGATAGGTTTTTGCGGCAATCGTAAGCCGCTCTATCATTTTAAAGTCAATTTGTTTTATGTCACGGGCTCGCAGCCACGCGGCCATTACCTCGTTAGCTACCGTGTGCGACAAACTAATGAACCAATGTCTATCGAGAACGCCTTGGGTCGGCTGTAAATGCAGCTGGGTAGTTAAAATTTCATCGATATGTTGATTGAGTTTTCGTAGATTAAGAATATGGTCAATCATCCGTTGTCTTTCTGCGGGACTGAGGCGCGTCAGCAGGCGGTGACGGACAAAATTACGAAGATAGCGGGTGTCTTGATTAGTACTGTCTTCGTGCCAAACCAGCTGATTATCCTGGGCATACTTCTGAAGGGATTTTTTAGAAACACCTAACAACGGCCGGGCTAACGTCGGATGAGAGCGCAGCGATGACCAGCCCCGACGCCCACCGCCTCTTAATAACTGCAGAATGGCAGTTTCCAGGACATCGTCCTGATGATGAGCCGTAATGATAGCCCGGGCATTACTTGCCCTCCGCACTTTGTGCAAAAAGTCGTATCGGGCTTTTCGGGCCGTATCTTCGCTGGCCCCGGCGCCCAACCGACCCTCGTGATAGACGAACGGAACATTATAATATTTTGTTACATCTTGAACCAGTTTGCGATCTTTGACAGAATCTGCCCGTATTCCGTGATCATAGTGCGCCACTAATAAATGGCTATTGCCTGCTGGCCGCTTGGTAGTTGATTGGCGGCTTTGCTTGACGAGCATATCAAGCAAGGCCATGGAGTCCACCCCGCCCGAT
>JBKJPJ010000036.1:0-2891 GCA_046595225.1 Saccharimonadales bacterium (SeqCode) | reverse complement strand
CTAAATATGTACACCCGCGCAACGTTGACGCCAGCACTCCACTGCGAGATTTTTTATCGCGTACCTTATTCCGTATCATTATTATTGTTTTAATACTATTTTATTTCAGTTTTTTTTGGAAAGCTGTTTTCCCCTTCGCCATAGATCATTTTCGATTAACATTTAAACACTGGCCTCAACTGGCCTCATTTAAAGCCTGCTTGGCTGGATTATTGGTAGAGGCTACGGGCTTACATATGTTTGTTGTTTTTTCCCGATTGCTTTTTTTAAAAAAGCGAATCTTCGAATAATTACTTGTTCAAGAGATGATGAGCGTTAAGAATAATATGGTTGGCAGTCAGGCCAAAATGCTCCAGTAATTCTGCCGGCTTGCCGGATTCTCCAAATCGGTCTTTCATGCCCATCCGTATTATTGGAACCGGACAGATTTCACTCAAAAGTTCAGCTACCGCACCTCCCAAGCCACCGGCTGCCTGAGCCTCTTCGATGGTGATGACATGCTTCGTCTTACGGACGCTTTTGAGAATGGTGGCCTCATCGAGCGGCTTGATGGTTGGGGTGTGTATAACCTCTACATCGATTCCTTTAGTAAAGAGTTTTTCGGCTGCCACCAATGCCAAGTAAGTCATGCTCCCCGTAGAGATAATCGTTAAATCCTGACCGGGGGCATAGATGTAAGCTTTTCCAATTTCAAACGGCGTATCTGTGGTGGTAAAAACTGGAGTGGCCTCTCGAGCCAAACGCATGTAATTAGGACTTTTATTAAGCGCCATGGCCAATGTAGCTTTCTCGGCCTCAATACTGTCCCCTGGGGCAAGCACAATCATATTTGGTAATACCCGCATCAGAGCAATATCTTCAAGCATCTGATGGGTTGCACCATCTGGACCAACCGAAACTCCAGCGTGCGAGCCGATAATCTTCACAGGACGGTCATTTAGACAGATGGTGGTGCGAATTTGTTCCCAGTTGCGTCCCGGGCTAAATGCAGCATAACTAGAAACAAAAGGAATTTTACCCATTGCGGCCATACCAGACCCAACGGTTACGAGGTTCTGTTCGGCAACACCTATTTCTATAAAACGTTCAGGAAAAGCTTCTTTAAATAAATGCATCTGGGTTGACTCTGTTAAATCGGCACAAGCAGCCACAACCCGTACGTCACGGCGTCCGGCCTCTGCTAAACCCCGACCGAAACCTTTACGAATCGGTTCTTCCAATTTGGGTTTTTCTAAATTAGGGATTAGATGTACATTATTCATGCTCGCTCCGTATTTTGCCACCTAGAGTTCGAAGTTCTTTGAGAGCCTTTACGGCCTCTTCATGATTCGGCGGAGCACCATGCCAATGAAAATCATATTCCATAAAATCTACCCCTTTACCGGGGATTGTGTGGGCAATAATCATAACTGGTTTTTCAACAACCGCCTTGGCCATCGCACAGGCATCAATCACGGCCTCGACGTTATTACCGTCAATTTCAATCACGTGCCAACCAAAGGCCTCCCATTTATCTCGTAAATCTTCTAACGGCATAACTGTCTCTGTTGGGCCATCTATCTGGATGTTGTTACGGTCAATAATTGCGGTGATATTGTTGAGGTGATATTTACTGGCAAGCATTGCAGCCTCCCAAACATTACCTTCATTAAGTTCACCGTCCCCCATTACCACATAAACCATGCGGTGTGTAGATTTATCCATTCTCAGCGCCAGTGCCATACCGCAAGCCTGGCTCAAGCCGCTACCCAGTGGGCCACTGGTTGTTTCCATACCCGGAATCTTTAGCCTTTCGGGGTGGCCTTGCAACCGTGAACCGAATTGACGTAACGTCATCAGTTCTTTGCGTTCAAAATAACCAGCCTCGGCCATGGTAGCGTAGCGCACCGGCACACAATGGCCGTTACTTAGGAGGAGGATGTCTCGTTCGTCCCAATCCGGCTGTTTAGGGTCGTGTTTAAGTACATCAAAATACAAGGCCGTAAATATGTCAGCTAAACCTAGAGGACCGGCACTATGACCACTTCCAGCGTGTTCCAACATCGTAATAATATCTTCCCGGATACGATTGGCTTTTAGCTCAAGTGCTTCTACCGTCAATTTATGGATCATTTTATTTGCCTACCATTGTATTTATAATTATACAGCTTATGCCTGGTGTCCGGCGATAGCTTTAAGAACAGCATAGACATTGGCCGGGTCATTGGCTTTTTGAATGGAGCCGCCAACGTTCAAAACATCGACTCCTCCTTCGGTTAGCTGGAGCGCATTGGATTGATCAATACCTCCGTCCCAACCGATCTCAATGCCACGTTGTTTACTCCGAATATAATCAACTTTGCGTAATAAATTAGTGTCAGCTTTACCGCCGTATTTGCCCAAATCGCCAGAGAAAATTAATACATGGTCTATAAACCCTAAGGCTTTTTGAATAATCGCCGGTTCCGTTTGTGGCAGGAGTGCTACTCCGGCTCGTATCCCCTGTTGGTGCAAGGCCCGGGCCAGGTGCACAAAATTACCTTCGGCCTCAGCATGCACGATTACTAAGTTCGGTTTAAGATCTAACATGGCATCCAGATGTTCCAGTGGCCACTTATACATAACATGCAAATCCGCCACAATATTGTCCGGCCACCAGACGTGATCAATCGCCGGAGAAAGAGTTGGCGCCAGATGTCCGTCCATGAGGTCTATATGGATCCGGGTGGTAAAATCACTGACCCGCTCCATCTGCTCACGGTATTGATGCAAATCGGTTGCCGTAACCGTAGGGCATATGACTGCCATTAGTTCATTTCATCCATCTCTTTAATACGCCGTTTAAAACGGGCGGCACCGGCAAACGGTGTTGTAAGCCAGGCTTCAACTACTTTATTCGCAGTATCGGCCTT
>JBKJPJ010000116.1:0-3232 GCA_046595225.1 Saccharimonadales bacterium (SeqCode) | reverse complement strand
CTCTTTTAGAAAGTCAGGGTGCCAGGCGTCATCATCGTCATGCATGACAACATATTCGGAGTCGACACTTTTAATTGCCCTGTTTGAGGCAGCATACATGTTCTCGTTTACTTCATTATGTATAACTATCGGCTGGCTCTTGAAGATATTCTTGTGCTTGGCGAGTAGATTGGTGACACATTCTTTTTTGCCACCATTGTTAATAATCACATGCACAAAGTCAGTCATAGTTTGACTATAGATACTGAGTAGGGCGCGCTCCAGTAACATCTCTCGATCCATGGTGCGCGTTATGATAGCTACTTTAGGTATTTTTTGGACACCCATGACTTCCTTACTTTTGACCTAAGTATACTATCGACTAGCTGTTTCTACCTACTACTGATGCAGATTGAATAATTTGTTGTATGCATCACTTACGACTTCTGGAGTTCCTTGCTTAGCGATAACCCCACCTTCAATCAAGATAGCCTTGTTGCAAAATTCGCGTACGGCGATCATATTATGACTCACAAACACTACTGTTACACTTTCGCCCTTTAGTTTCTTGAAATAATCGAAACATTTCTGCTGGAAATCGGCATCACCGACGGCGAGTACTTCATCAATGAGCAAAATGTCAGCTTTGGCCCTAGTTGCCATAGAAAAGGCCAAACGAACCTGCATTCCGGATGAATAGTTCTTCAACTTTTGATCCATAAATTCGCTGAGCTCAGCAAACGCCACGACATCATCGTACATATCTTCAACTTCTTTTTCGCTAAAACCAAGTAAGGCACCATTCAGATAGACATTGTCGCGTCCAGTTAGCTCCGGGTTAAAACCCACTCCAAGCTCGATAAATGGTACTAGACGACCATGAACCTGAACGTTCCCTTTGGTCGGTTGATAAATACTTGCTAGGATTTTCAACAATGTACTTTTACCAGAACCGTTGCGCCCAACAATCCCAAAAAAGTCGCCACGATTAACCTCAAATGAAACCCCTTTTATTGCATGCTGTTTGGTGTATGCCCGACTAGAACTGATGGCTCGAGCCACACCAGTAAAGATATTTTTTACCGAACCGACTTTTTCGTGTGGAAGCTTAAAGTCTTTGTAAACTCCATCAACCTTTATAGATATATCTTCACCCATTGCTAAACTTCCTCTGCAAAGTATTTAGACCGACTTCTAAAATAGAGTGAAGAAATGACAGCAACTACTAGCACAATACAAATCGGAATTAATCTAAATGCTGGGTTGCCATAAATATCAGAAATGGTCTTTGTTTGATCAGTTACAACAATAGAACGAGTATCCTGAATGATTTGCGCAACAGGATTTAGTATCAAAACTTTTGCCGCTATAACCGGGATAATATTTATGGGATAGAGAATCGGGGTGGCATAGAAGGCGCCTTGTATGAATACATCCCATATATATGTAACATCGCGATACCGCACAAACGCCGCACTCAAAAAGAACGAAACTGCAAGTGCAAAGATAAAAAGCTCTAGTAATAATAAAGGCAACCAAACGATTCGGGCAGAAGGCACAATCTGAGCTAATGCCATAAAGAATGCTACAACTGTCAAATTTAGAAATAAATTTATGACAGCTGAAATCGAGCTGGCTACAATAATGACATACTTCGGGAAGTTAATTTTACGCAGAATATCTCCCTTACTAACGATTGCTGCAACGCTACCTACAGTAACTTCAACAAAGTAGTTCCATATGACGATACCAATTAGTAAGTAGACCGGGTAATGCGGTACGGCACGACCAACATTTAAAAACTTTACAAATACAATATAAAGAATTAAAAATAGTGCCAATGGCCTCAGTAGTGACCAAAGATATCCGAGTATAGAATTTTGGTAGCGGATCTTAAAATCACTTTTGACCAACTGCTTGAGCAAGATAATACTATAGCGGTAGCGGTTTTTAAGATTTTTCACGTCATCTTATTTTATATGGTTTACATCAAAGGAACAATGCACCTGGTACATATCCCCATTGCGGCTTAAATTGCTCAACCGGGCATTTATCTTACTTTTTGAGGGAGTGCTGTATGCGTATGTAAGTTGAGCATCTCTTTATTGATGTCATTGAGTCGGGTACTACAGGCGGACACTATATATAAACTCCTTATGAATCTCCCAAAAACTGGTGCCAGACTTGAAACAATTTGAAGGCTTTCAAAGTCGTGGTACCAAGCTCAAAGAATTCACCTTTGCCGGACAAACTCAAACAGTTATTGACGAAGTACTTTCACGCTAACACTTGATACAATAAGGATGAGAAGCAAGTCATCCATAATCAGGAGATCCTATGTTTAGTGCGACATTCAAACGATACATCACTATTGGAATAAGTGTGTACTTGTTTGAGCTCAGTATAATTTTGATTGCCCAAAGAATTGGTTTTGGACCTGTAGCAGCTGTGGCAATCAGTTTTTGGTTAGGCCTGTTACTCTCATTCGGCCTACAAAAACTCATTACGTTTGGCGACAAACGTTTAAGCCACGGGGTGCTAGTACCTCAGTTGTTAGCTTTCTCCGGCTTAGTGCTCTTCAATTTTGGCTTCACCATATTAGTAACCAAGTTATGCGCCAATAATATTCCCGCTGTTGCGACTCGGACCATAGCCTTGGGGATAACTACTATTTGGAACTTTTACCTCTACAAAACCCGTATTTTCAAGAGCAATGACAACCCTGTATACTAATTAAGTAATCTAAATAAATAACAATTAACACCGTATGCCCAAAACTAAAAAACTAACGAGCCTGCAGCAATTCGTGGCCCAGCCATTATTTAAGTGGTGCTTTATGGGGTTGTCGCTGCTTATCCTGTTGGGTACTACCGTATTTTGGGCCATCCTCAGCACTCGCTTACATCAGGTGAATGCCGATCAGCTCTCCAATGCCTACTTGTTTGAGAGCTCCAAGGTGTTTCATCAGGCATGGCTACCGGCCCAGCATAGCTTTTTGTTAAAATGGCCGTTGTTCTTGCTGGTTAAACTTGGTGGCTATTCTACCAAAGCATTCATGGTTGTTACGGTAGGATCCGTCCTGGCTACTATATCGCTGCTAACCTATGTTTTATATCGTATCGAACGCCGCCCAATTATATTTGGCACTATTTGCCTGGCCCTTGCTTCTACTTTATTACTTGTCCCCGCCCAACCGTACCCAGGAGCCTTATTACCGGTAAATATGGCCATGCTAACTACCAGAAACCTGGAA
>JBKJPJ010000050.1:0-2553 GCA_046595225.1 Saccharimonadales bacterium (SeqCode) | reverse complement strand
GGCCACATTACGCCGCTATTAGCCGTCGGCCATGAAATAAAGAAACTGGTCCCCGATGCAGAATTACTGTACGTTGGAGAACGGCACGGTAAATTCCAGCAACTAGTGCAAGGCAATCCGCTTTTTGAACGGACCGATTATATTTTTGCGGGTAAATTTCGCCGTTATGCCCAAGACTCCTGGATTTACCGGCTGACTGATGTGAAAACGTTATTTTTGAACCTGCGCGATGTGATCTATGTCATTCTAGGTTTTTTTCAAGGCTGGAGGCTGCTGGGGCAACTTAAACCGGATGTTATCTTTGTGAAAGGGGGTTTTGTAGGGTTACCGGTGGGCTTGGCCGCGGCTTTACGCGGCATTCCATTCATCACCCACGACTCCGACAGCTCCCCCGGGTTAACCAACCGGATAATAGGCCGCTGGGCCAAGCGAAATACCACGGCGCTGCCAAAGCAGTTTTACGCATACTCTAAAGACCGGATCATGCAGGTTGGTGTGCCGCTGAGCGAGCATTATCACTATGTCACCGAGGCCCAAAAAGCTGAATTCCGTATAGAGCTAAATTTGCCTAAAGATGCTCAAGTACTGGTGATAACCGGTGGCAGCCAGGGAGCAAGTAGCATGAATCACTTGCTGGCTCCACAGATCAGCGCCTTACTGCAAAACAACCCTACGCTGTATGTAATTCATCAAATAGGCAAAAAGAGTGGCGGTCTATATAAAGATGTACCCGAACGCCTCCAAACACCGGAGTTCATAGGAGATTTATTCCGCTATACGGCCGCCGCCGATGTTGTTATTAGCAGAGCTAGCGCCACCACTGTCGCCGAACTGGCTGAACAGGGGAGAGCCTGTATTTTAATCCCCGGAAACTTGGCCGGTGGTCATCAAGAAAAGAACGCTGGTTATTTGGAGGATCATAAGGCTGCCTTAGTATTTAGCGAAAAGCAACTGCAAGACCAACCGGATCTTATTACTGAGGCAGTAACATCGTTGCTGACGGATATAACGGCCCGAGAGCGGCTGGCTGACCAGCTACGCAATACTGCCCTGGCTGGCGCCAGCCACAAGCTCGCATTGTTACTGGTAAGTTTGGCTCGCGGTGGACAGTAGCCAGCCGTGACCAAAAACTCAGTAACTCGCCGACGTCCCACAGACAATGAACGGCGCAAAACACCCGTATTTTCGTATCGGTCCAACAGATCTAATAACGGCGCTACGGTAGGACGGGGTCAAGAGCAAACTAACCAAAAACGTCCATTTGTGAAAAGTCGACTTAGGCCTATTTCTGTCTGGCTCGTGACGGCCTTGGTAGTAGTCTCCTTATTATTTGTAACGCGGCTGTCACCACCCATAAACCTGACTATATTGGACAAAAATAAATCTCAAGATCAGTTGCAGCCGCCAGATACCTATCTTGCGGCAATACGCAGGCAACTTAGCCCGTTGTCTGCCAAGAATAAGCTGACTGTAGACACTGCTAAAATGGCCGCCGATTTAGAAAACCAATTTCCCGAACTTAACAGAGTAACGCTCAGTGTGCCTGTTATAGGTAGCCGGGCAGTAGCTACCTTGTACCCGGTAACACCGGCCTTTGTTATCAGTGGTAACGGCGGTTCATACGTGGTGGCCTTTAACGGAAAAGCGATTGCTAAAACTACTCAGTTAAGTAAGTCGGCTCAATCGTTACCCCAAGTTACAGACCAAACAAGTTTTCAGATTAAAATAGGGCAGAGGATTTTGCCGGAAGAGCATGTTGCCTTCATTACAACATTCGTGAACCAGCTGAAGGCTAAGAAAATTAAAACTACTGCTTTACTATTGCCTCCGGCGGCAAATGAGTTTGATATACGCGTAGAAGGCCAGCCCTATGTAATAAAAACAGACCTAACGGGGAATGCCCGTCTGCAAGCAGGGACCTACCTGGCTGCCAAAGCGAAATTTGAGACAGATAAAACTATACCTGCAGAACTTGTGGATACCAGGATAGAAGAGAGACTGTACTACAAGTAATATTCCGCATAACTCCCCTCACTCCCCTACAAGTTCGTATATTGTTCGTAAACGTAAACACGTATTAGCATCCATAAAAACTATACGAGCATATAGTAAACACATTATGTCAAATATCTGAAAAATGGGGAAAGGACAGGGTAAGCATAAAACGACATCAAGTATGTGAAAAAGCAAATGTTTTCACGATATGCTGTGGATAACTAGTGGATAAACGACTATCTGCTTATAGCTATAGGCTGGGTTGTGGGATGATTCATGATCAGATCGAGCCTAAGGTAATACGACATATGATGCGCAGGACATACTATAGGCAACAAACAGCGTAAACGGTGCAATAAGTCTTAAACTCCCCTGTAGAAGAGGTAATACCAATCAACTATGATTAGAACATACGAGTCGTAAAATATACATTGTGCGACGTCTGGTGTATGTTTGGTTGTAGTGCTCTGCTGCCATATGTTTTGTCCTATTTCCCGGCGCTTATCAAAATAATTTTGTATTTTTATTTATCTCACCCCCTCGGACGTAATAATCCAC
>JBKJPJ010000072.1:0-27556 GCA_046595225.1 Saccharimonadales bacterium (SeqCode) | reverse complement strand
CAGGTGTTGGCCTGCATCCGTGCAGCTACGGCGTCGCGCGGATATTTTACCCGTGCTTCGTAGCTCGCCAAAGTTTTAAAATTAAAGTCTGTAATTTCGGCGGCTACTTCTAGAATTAGATCTTTTCGCGGGTCCAGACCGGTCATCTCTAGGTCTACCCAGAATAATTTGGTCGGGATTTTGTCTTTGTTTTTAACTTCTACCATTGACAGTAGTATACATTAATGTCAGCGCGTATACTTAAGGACTGTCATGAACAAACCAAAAATTATAATTGGCGCCGTAGTTATTTTGTTAGTACTAGTGGGAGTTGTGATCATTAAAAAAGACAATGCCCATGCTCCAAGCCTACAGAATAAGACCATTACAGGAGTTGCGCCAGGCTTAAATAAAGCCAAGAATTCCACTTCAGATCCCTCCAGCATTTGGGTGGTAGTTAACAAGCAGCATGCCCTGAATCCTTTGACGTATACCCCTGCAGATTTAGTTTTAGTGGGTAATGGACAAAAAATGCGCACTGAGGCTGCGGGTGCTCTACAAAATCTGGTAGCCGCCGCGGCAACACAAAAGCTCGTACTAAAACCGCTCAGTGGTTTCCGCTCTTACGATACTCAGCAGACTGTCTATGCTAAAGAGGTCGCGACCTATGGTCAAACCAGGGCCGATACCCAGAGTGCCAAACCTGGTACTAGCGAGCATCAAACGGGTTGGGCTATTGATGTAGGTGGCGGAGGTTGTGGTATTGAAGATTGTTTTGGCCAGACAGCCGAGGGTAAATGGCTTGCCGCGAACGCATACCAGTTCGGCTTTATTGTTCGCTACACTTCTGAGAACACTGCTGTTACCGGATATCGGGCTGAACCTTGGCATATACGCTACATTGGCCGGGAGCTTTCGAATGAACTGCATCGAACAAACACGGGTAGCTTAGAGCAATTTTTTAGCCTGTAACACCAGAGTTAGTGCTACGGGCTTTTGCAAGGGCGTCGCTGTACCAGGCTAGCTCATTAATTACATGTTTAAGGCTGGCTTCTGGGCCATGCTGAGGATCTTTCATAGCCTGATTAGTAATATTCCCGTGTTCATCAAAATTCTCGCCAACTCGGTGTGCAAAAGCTATATTTTTTGAAATAACCATACCATTTATCTCTGAGATAATGTTTTTAAGATGAGCCGCTGCCCGGGCACCACCAGCACTTCCGTGAGATACAATTGCAAAAGGTTTTTTGGCAACCTGGAAGTCAGTATAGTCCAGAGCATTTTTGAGTACAGCCGGTATAGAATGATTGTATTCGGGGGTCACGATAATGTAGGCATCAAAACTACTCAACGTATCCAGCCATCGCTTAACAACACCTGTTGGCTGTCGGTCTGGATTATATTTGGGAGATACTGGCTCGTTGAAAAACGGCATATCATAGTCACTTAAATCAAGTAATGTGGCTTCTACTCCTTCATTCCCCGTAAGACTATTCCTTACCCACATCGCCATTCGATCGGTTTGGCGACCCGGCCGTGTGCTTCCTAAAATTATGGCTATTTTCATTTTTTCTCCTTGCATATTTTGCATGTTCTTATGATATACTTTGTGTAGTATTGATCATATCACCCATTACTATACTTTGTAAAGTCTTGGAAAATAATCACAGCATTATGAAGCTTAAACTATCTGTCGAACCTAAAATTGAGCCTACCGAAGGCTGTATTTCTAATTGCCTGCAAGTTCTCGGTAATAAATGGACAGCCCTGATATTGACCGAACTAACTGATGGTCCGCGACGGTTTACTGAACTAGAAAGAAGCCTCAACGGCATCAGCCCACGGACATTATCTCAACGCTTAGAGGATTTAGCCGCATACGGAGTCATTTCTAAAGAATCGTTCGCCGAAGTTCCACCACGAGTAGAATATACCCTCCTCCCTAAAGGGCGAGATTTTATACCTGTACTGCAGAACATGGCTGCCTGGGGCAGCAAATATCCTAAAAGTTAATCTGTTTTTTTGAAATCTAAGGCGGCTGAATTTATACAGTACCGTTGGCCGGTTGGTTGTTCGCCGGCATCATTAAACACATGGCCAAGATGGCTGCCGCAATTGCCGCACTGGGCCTCCGTCCGGCTCATCCCCAGAGAGTTATCAGTGATAAGCTTTACAGCACCGGTTTTAGCAACATCATAAAAACTAGGCCAACCTGAACCAGAATCGAATTTTGTCTGACTATCGAAAAGTACGGCACCGCAGGCACCGCAGGTATACATGCCAGTGTCTTTGTTATTCAAAAATTTACCGGTAAATGGGGCTTCAGTTCCCTTTTGGCGCAGTACGGAATACTGTTCGGGAGAAAGCTTCTTTTTCCAATCATCATCAGTCATATCGAGCATATCTGTCATACTTCTATTGTACCGCTATTGGTCAAACATAATTGTAAATTGGGTGAATTACATCTTCTCTGGGGCGGTGATGTTGAGAAGACTGAGGCCATTTTTTAGGGTGTCAGCGTAGGCTTTTACTAACTGTAGTCTTTGGGTCTCACGGGGATCGTCTATTACTCGGTTTTTCTCATAAAAGCGATTGAATATTTGAGCCAGCTCATACAGATAGGTACAAATATGATGGGGCATTAGTTCCTGCACGGCACGGTCGACAACCTCTGAGTATTCACTGATTTTACGGACTAAGCTGCGCTCCCCTTCCCGTATATCAACTGGTGCACCAGGGGAGGACGGTTTTTTGGTGAGAATACTGCGGGCTCGGGCGTGGGCATATTGCAGATACGGTCCGGAGTTACCTTCGAGAGCCACAGACTCCTGGGGGTCGTAAATAATGTCGCCTCCCATCCGGTTTTTGAGGAAAGCGTATTTAACGGCCGCTAAAATAACTACTTCACCTTCGGTGTCCTTGGCTTGCCTGTTGGCCTCAGCAGCTACATCAAGCACATCAGTAGCCCGTAGGATATTACCTTTCCGGCTGCTCATTTTAACGCCGCCAGCCAACTTCACAAGACCATGGGTCAGATGGATGGTGTTGGCAGCCAACTCAGGCTGAAACTGCTCCAGAGCCTTAAGTACAACTTGCATATATTGGGCCTGTTCATTACCGGTTATTACCAACGAGGTGTCAAAATGATAGTCTTCATACTTTTGCAAAATTAGTCCTACGTCTTTGGCCTCGTAGGTTGGTAAGCCCTCTGAAGTGATAAATACCCGGGTATGTAAATCGTGGTCTTCGCCGGGAAATATAACTGCCCCGTCTGACTCCTGAAATACGCCTTTTGCCAACTGTTCCTTGACTGTTTTAAGACCCAGGCCGGCTACTTCGCTCTCGGGATAGTAGCGCTCAAAGCCAGAACCTATGCGGGCGTAAAAAGCTTCAAAATAATCATAGCTCCATTGGCGGCAGGTCCAATAAATTTGTGCAAGCGCGGAGGTTTTATCATTGTCGGTATGCAGCTGATACACCCTTTTGTTCAAACTGATAATTTGGGGTTTGGCAGCGGCGTTGGTTTCGTAGGCTTCGGTGCCTGTTATGTACGCTTGTGCCAGCCAATCGGGCCGATCGTTTTCAGGTATTTCACCCAGTTTTTCTGGATTCTCTCCACCGAGTTCCTGCAAGATGGCCCACATAGTCTGGCCGACGTGGCGGCCTACATCGCCACCAAAGTTGACCCGATGTACCGTGGCACCAGCGGCTGCAAACAAGTTAGCTATTGCATCGCCCACTACGCTGGTATACAAGTGTCCGGCATGGAGTACCTTGAAGGGATTAGGATCGGAATATTCGGCAACGACTTTTTTGCCAACATAGGTTTGGGCAGTCCCGGTTTTCAGCATCCCCAAAAGCACGCCATCGTTTAGTGTGATATTTATAAATCCGGGGCCGGCAACTTCTGTTTTTGCAATATGTGGTGAGGTTATTTTGGCTGAAAGTAGTTGGGCAATCTCTTGGGGATTTTTACCCAGCTGCTGAGCCAGCTGTAATGCTACGTTAGTCGCGTAGTCACCAAATTGTTCATCCGTCCGTGTAAGTACCACCTCAACCTCGACATTGAATAAATCTTTGCATGCATCAGCAATTATTTGTCTCACCTGCTCCATAGTTGTATTCAGTATAACAGAGAGCTAGAGGCCAAGTTTTTGGTCGAGTTCAGCAATTGCCATTTTGAAACGCTCGTGAACAATTCCCGAGAATTGATTCTCGAACATGATTGACTGGAATAGTTCCCAGCTATCGTTAGCCTGTATATTGCGCATATCAACCAGATCTAAGTAGGCTTTCGTTGCCAGCTTTGTTTCGGGAATATCCATTATCTGCATGGCCCTGCCGATGTAGTGGCTCAGCCCTAACACATAGGCCATCATTTGATCATGTTCCTCGGGCGTACATTCGATAATTTCTAAATGAAGTTTACGCTGAACAAATTGCTTTGAAAGTGCATAGGTTATCTTGGATATTCTAACCGGATACATCATAATTTTTTGGCCTTTGAGGCCATGCTTGGCACTGGCTGGTCCAAATAGAGGGTGCGTGGCGATAATCTGTACAGATTCAGGCAGTACCCGGGTGAGGATTTCGACAGGCCTAACTTTTACCGAAGAAACATCTACTACAATAGCTTTGGGATTAATTAACTGCTTATTGTCGGTGAAATATTGCTCCAAAGCCTGAACAGGCATACATGGAATAATTGTGTTACAAGAGAGTACTTTGGCATCATCGGCAAAAGTAATTTTGAGCCCCTTAGGATCGGGGTTACTTTGCCGGGTACTTACGTAAATCTCAGACAAACCACCCAATTCTTTGATGAGGAGTTGAGCGAAATCGCCAAAACCAACAAAACCAACGCTGTTCTTACTCATGCTTATTCATTTCTTATTGCCATTATAAGCTGCCAGGCAACGAAATACATACTACTAATGAGCATAAAAAAGGTTACCGTGGTGAGGAACGCCTGCGGATGAGCAACAGGGTTCAGAAGTGGTTCACTGACGTCAAAAATCAAGCCGGCCGGGCTGAGCAGCAGGTCCCAAGTACTCCAGCGTAAATTTCGTCCTAAATAAATCGCAAAACTAGAAATTAAGATTATCCCGCCAATAATTTGATGGGCGCGCTCCCGGCTCAGCCTTTTAAGGAGTTCCACATGTATGAGGTATAAACTCAGCATTCCACCAATAAAGCCATTGAAAATGAATGAGGCAAATAGTACCGCATCGAACAGAATATTTACTTCTCCGGTAGCATGCAGGTGGACAAGGTCGCTGACCAGATAAAAACTATTAGGCAGAAAAGCCACATATAACAGAGTTATCATAATATTCAGTGAGCTCAGCCAACGACTGGTCGGTAGGCGGCGTTTGAGCCAAAAAATTAATACCACCGGGACCCAGGCTAAGATTAAATTCCATACCAAAAAGTTATAGCGCGTAGAGTGGGCTCCAATGATACGCATCACAAAAAGACTTACACTCACAGTATTGGCAATCCCCAGTGCCGTCAGTACATGACGGGATCGCCTGAGGGTGGTTATGCTACCAGCCGCCTTTTTCATCTATGACTTATTGTACCATTCACTAATTATCCGTAACCGGCCTACACATTCAGTGACTGAGTAACGGTAGTATCTTTGGTATACTAATAATTATGGAAAAACTACTGGACCGAATACGGACGGTGGTTCGGCGTAAGATGACTGTCTTGGCAAAAGGGCTTAATAAGCTCACCGGCGGCCAGCTAAGCCCGAATAGTATCACCTTGTTCGGGATGCTGATGCATATCCCTATTGCCCTTCTGATAGCTAACCAGTCATACCTCTGGGCCGGAGTTTTGTTACTCATTTTTGGATTATTCGACACTCTGGATGGAGCCATGGCCCGCGTACAGGGTACGGCTACTAATTTAGGTATGTTCCTTGACTCTACCACTGATAGGCTTAAAGAAGTGCTGGTATATATTGGTATTACCTATGCTTTTGTTACTACTAATCACCCTTATGCCGCCGTTTGGGCTGTGGCCGCCTGTGGTATATCCCTAACGGTGACGTATATAAATGCCTGGGGCGAAGTTGCCCTCGCTGGGCACAAATCTAGCGATCATCAGGTCAACAAATCACTTCGCAGCGGGCTGATGAGTTATGACCTCCGGATTGCAGCCTTGGTAGTTGGATTATTGGTTAACCAGCTTATAGCCGCAGTAATAATCGTGACGGTACTTAGTTTTATAACTGCGCTGCAACGCATCAACAGCGTCGTCAAAAAATTAGATGTATAAACTCGATCTACACACTCATTCATACGCCTCACCAGATGGAGGCATCACTGCCGCCCAGTACCATAACGCTCTTTCAAGTGGCTTACTGGATGCTATAGCCATCACCGACCATAACCGTATAGATGCCGCCCAAGCATTACACCAGGAACTGGGTGAAAAGATCATAGTTGGAGAAGAAATCATGACTACTGCCGGTGAAATTATTGGATTGTTTTTACATGAAGCGATAGCGAGCGGGCTAACTCCCCTAGAAACCGTTAAACAGATCAAAGATCAGCACGGATTAGTGTACATTCCGCATCCTTTTGAAACAGCCCGAAAGGGGTTGCATCCGGCGGTATTGGAAGAAATAGCAGACCATATTGACATGATTGAGGTGTATAACGGCCGGGCATTCGCCCAAGACCGCAGCCAACAAGCCGTGGTTTGGGCTAAGCTCCATCAGATTCCCGGTGTAGCAAGTAGTGACGCCCATGGCCTACATGGTCTCGGAAAAGCCTACACATTACTCCCTACCCTACCATCCCAAGATACTCTATTAACCCAGGTAAGGACTGCCACAGCAGTGGCTGGTAAACCGACTCTTCGGGCACTGTTATATCCTAAATACCACCGTTTAAGAAAAAAATTAAAAGCCTAACCCAATGGACGCATTAATAACTAATTTGATGTTTGCTTTCTGGATCTTTCTACCGGCTGGGGTTGCGAATATGAGCCCCGTGATTGCTGGCTACTTACCGGGACTTAAACGTTGGAATACACCGATAGACTTAGGTAAGGAATATAAGGGCCATCGGTTACTGGGCGATAATAAACGCTGGCGGGGGCTGGTTTTTGGCACGGCAATGGGAGCACTGACCGCCATAGTAGAATTCCTCATTATTTCGCGTTATTTAGTAAATTTCCGAACTGCGGTATTAGTGGCGGTCGCTGGTGCACTCATGGGTTTTGGCGCTTTGTTTGGTGATGCCTTAGAAAGTTTTTTCAAACGGCGTTTAGGAGTAAAGCCCGGAAACCGCTGGTTCCCCTTCGACCAGATAGACTATATAATTGGTGGATTGCTGTTTTCCTACCCTATTATTGGCTGGCCGGTAGTTTTAGCAGGTACTATTTTATTGCTCTATTTTGGACTGCATATACTGGTAAGCTATACAGCTTACCTGATCGGTCTTAAAGAAAAACCTATCTAGCCTGTTCCGAAGCCAGCACAAATGCTTCGCTAGAAAATACATTCTGCAGAATTTCTTCACCGAAGTGATTCACTAGACCTTCTGTCTGTGACGGCATGGCAGCCAAGGCTTTGCACTTTTTGCGACAGGTTTCACTTGGCAGGGTGATGCAAATATCGCAGTCTGATGGCTCTTTAAGGGGTGGTTTATCTATATTGAAGAATATATCGAAGCGCTCGTCGGCAGTCATTAAGTACTTTTCATAAATTCCACGTAATTGAACGCTATGGTAAATTACAGGTTTTTCCACCGTATAGGCTAGGGAACGGTCCACCCACCCTGATACTGTTTTATGGTCAGGATGCCCTGTCATACCGTCGGGCCCAAAGGTTAGAATGGTGTTGGGTTTATACAGGTCGATGTATGTAGCAAGTTGCTTGGCTGCCTGGTTTTGATCTGCTTCCTGGCAGTGGCCGTCATTGTAATCGAGCCAGTGATGATGGTGAATCCCTAATATATGTAAAGCTTCAGCTAATTCTTCTTGGCGAATATCTCCAAGCTGAGCTGCCGGCCAGCGTAATTCGTCTTGGATGCCAGCCTCTCCCCTAGTGGCGGTAATGCAGGCCACACTCTGACCATTACTTACGGCCATAGTCATAATACCTGCACAAGAGAACGTCTCGTCGTCCGGATGTGCCCAAATAGATAAAATCGAGCCCAAAGATTGTATATCGCTCGCGCTCGAGATCTGCTTCACTATCGGCACTCCTAATCTGTTTCTATAATACTCTATTCATGCAGGCTCTTCTTAAATTTTTCAATAAGGTCAACCGGCGTGGGATCGAGGCCATTCAGCAGAGCTAGATACAAACTCACAAAATCCCCTAAAGCAATCGTCCATAGTAGTTGTTCCAGTAACGTTTTACCGGCCGCGTTAATAATATGCGGCGCGGGCCGTTGCCCGGATAACAATCGTTCAGTCACCTCAAAACGTTTTTGCACCTGGGGATGCTCTAGATTACTCCTTAAATCGATTACGGCGTACGGCTTATGACGCGGGTGACTGGTCCAGCCTAAAAACTCGTTATGATTAAACTCTGGCAGTTGGCCCCACCAAGCAATATTCTTAGCATTTTCATTACAATTGATTTTCCATTTATAGGCCACGGCTGAGAGTTTTGGGCCCGCATATATAACCACCGATTTACCCACCAGCTCTAAGGCCAGTTGTTTGACAGGATTTTTACTTGTCGGTACAGTCGGTAGCCAAGCTTCCATTTCGGTCTTGAGCCATTCACCAGCGGGTTGCAAACTCTGAGCCGCCCCTGTAACTAAACCGGCTTCTTCCAAAATCTCGATTAACGCCCGCAGCTGATACCCAAACGTCATCCGTGGCTGTAAGCCTGTTGGTAGAATAACCGAAGGTAAATCTTCGGTTTGAGCAGTTTCCAGCAAACTTCCTCCAGATGCCACTATCACCAGCTGAGGTTTTTGCTGATTATTCAGTGCCTGCTTTAACACCGAGACCGTTTCATCGGTGTTCCCTGAGTAACTTGAGCAGATAACAAGCGTATGTTCGTCAACAAATTGCGGCAGATCATAATCTTGGACTATGGTAAGGGGAACCTGCAGCCCTGGCCAAGATTGAACCGCCTTAGCTGCTAACCCCGAACCGCCCATACCCGCCACTACCACATTGGTAATGGATGGTTTAAATTCCGCACGAAAACCAAAGTTGTGCTGATACTGCTGCCACTGTTTTTCGGCAATACCTAAGGCGTCTTTAGTATCTTTTTGATGAATATATTTGAGGTCATCTAACACGGACCGCTCCAAAACGTTTACGTTTATACATTGGTACCTTATACTATATACGAAATAGGTATACGATTCATACTTGAAGGAGGTGGGAATGTTTGGTCAAAGCAATAAAGATGATGAGTTTAGGAACACTGAAGATCCTCAGGACAACGGCGGATTTGTAAGTTCGGCACACCCTGACCCAACTGGAGCACCTGAACCACCAACGCTCGATGCGCCGGAGGCCCCTGCCGTAACAGCAACCGAGCCAACTGCACCAGCAAGCACTGATTCTGATACCCCACAATTTGGACAACCCTTCACTCCAGGTTTGGTTTTACCGGCTACCGAAAATACTGAAGAAAAAACAGAAGAAGATATTGCCAATATAGTGACGGCTACTCCCGGCAACCCCGTTGCTGATGATGAATTAATCGACATCAAAAAAGAAGCTTTGCAGCAATTAACGCCTCTTGTAGGTCATCTGAATCAAACGCCCGAAGAAAAGTTCAAAACAACCATGATGATGATTCAGGCGGCTGATGATCAAACATTGGTAAAAAGTGCCTATGAATCTGCTCAACAGATCGCTGATGACACTGCGCGTGCCCAAGCGCTCCTAGATATCGTCAACGAAATTAACTACTTTACTCAGCACGAAAATAAATTAGTCTAAACTGAATACTGATTACGTAGTACTTGCAAAGCGACGTTGCGAGGAACCCGTTGCTCTTCGTTGGTTTCGGCAACCCGCTGTAACAACACGTGCATAGCTCTCAGCTCACTCTCGATAGTTACGAGCCGGTTTTCCATAGCGGTCATCCGGCGAGCTAACTGAATTGTTTGGGTATTTGTCTGTCGAGACAGCTGGTATTGCTGCTGTTGTACATCGTGAATATAGGTCAGGACTCTATCTCGGGTGGAGTCGCAGGCCGCTTGGATGTCCTGCCGGGTAGCGACACGTTCTAAAATCCGATTCTTGGCAGAATCTATGACATTTTGGATGTCTTGTTTTGTCAGAGAAATCATACTGGTAACCCCCTTCATCACTATAGTTTAGACAAATTGCACGAATCGTAGACTGATGCTATCTAACCATGATGAACCAAAATGTGCTGTGACAACGGTTACAAATAATTATAGATCTAGGTCGGGGCCGGTCCGAGGTAGCGGGGTTGAGCCAGTGCCAGGAGTAGGAGTCGGCGGCGTAGTTGTGGTTGTTGTTGTAGGATTAGTATCCGTAGTTGTGGAAGGTTTAGGTTTTTCTGCCGTGGGCTTAGAAGATACCTGCTGGGTGGTTGATGGCTTCTTTACGGTATGTTTGTTAGTCGCTTTACGATACAGCCAGCGCCCCCCAAAAAACAGTAGGAATGCTAGTAGAATAGTTACTACTAACACGGCAATTCCCAATAACCAGGCTATACCTTTGCGCTCACGCCGGCTGGACTCATAGTAATCCTGCACTTCGGTGGGGACTGTTGTTTTAGTCGTGATCTTAGCCTTTTTCCGCTTAAACGGCCACATACCTTGTCTCCCTTATCCACCATGTTTCTAGACTAACAATAGTACATAATAGCTTATATTGCAAGAACTTGTGTTGGCTAGAATTCGTCGGCTACTAAGGGTTACATCATACCCATGCCGCCAGGCATACCACCGCCCATAGCAGCTGGATCAGATTTTTCGGGAACTTCAACGACTAAGGCACCCATGGTCATGCTGGTGCCAGCAATGGATACGGCATTTTGAATAGCACCTTTGGTAACGCGGGCTGGATCAACAATACCAGCAGATTTAAGATCTACCAGTTTTGCCGGGTCATTGACGTTAATTCCCTGGCCGACTTTGGCTTTTTGAATGAGCGGTAACCATTCATCGGGATTAACCGCAGCATTTTCAAGTAAAATCCGGAATGGTTGTTCCAAGGCTTTCTTAAGTAATTGACGGCCGGCGGCAACTGAGTGGTCATCGGTAGGTACAGCCGCGACACTGCTGCTCAGGTTGATGAGGGTAACCCCACCACCGGGCACGATTCCTTCATCTAAGGCCGCTTTGACCGCATGAACCGCATCATCAACACGGAACTTCTTCTCTTCAATCTCGGTTTCTGTTGCACCACCAACCTTAATGACAGCCACCTTACCTTCGAGTGCAGCCCGACGCTTGTCGAGGTTTTCTTTATCGTACTCACTGGTGGCTACTTCAGCTTGAGCGCTAATCTGCTTAATGCGGGCGTTCAGCTCCGTGCTAGATCCGCCACCTTCGATTATGGTGGTTTCATCTTTAGTCACAATAACCTTACGGGCTGTACCAACCATGCTCAGTTCGGCTGTTTCAAAGGTTGTGCCGGTGTCATCACTAATAACTTCTGCCCCTGTTAATATGGCAATGTCATTGAGGATGTCTTTACGGCGATCCCCAAAAGCTGGAGCCTTGATGGCAATAGTATTGAAGACACCTTTGAGCCGGTTCAAAATTAGGGTCGCTAACGCTTCACCTTCTACTTCGTCGGCAATCAATACTAGGTCCTTTTTGCCAGCTTGGGCCAGCTTCTCTAAAAGTGGTAGGAATTCTTGCACCGAGCTTAGCTTTTTGTCTGTTACAACAATCGCTGGCTTATCGTAAACGGCTTCCATGCGCGTGGTATCGGTAACCATGTAAGCACTTACAAAACCGCGGTCAAACGTAAAGCCTTCGACCACTTCGCTCTCCATTGACAGCCCTTGGCCTTCTTCAACCGTAACGACACCGTCTTTACCAACTTTTTCGATGATATCGGCAATTAAGGCACCAATTTCATTATCCCCGGCACTGATGGTGGCCACTTCAGCCACTCGAGATTTTTTACCTTTAATATCTTCACTCATGTTGGTGAGCTTTTTAATAACATCTTGGGCAGCACTTTCCAAACCTTTGCGCAGCAACATTGGATTGTGGCCGGCAGCAATCAGCTTATTGGCTTCATGCAGGATGTGGTACGTCAAAACCGTCACCGTAGTGGTGCCGTCTCCAGCCACATCATTCATTTTGTTTGCAGCCTGCTTAATCAATTCAGCCCCGACTTTATAACCCAGGGTTTCATCGTCCTGATCATCAATTTCTACGCCCTTGGCCACGGTTACGCCATCGTGGGTCACGGTTGGGTTACCATAGCTCTTACTGATTACCACGTTCCGACCTTTAGGGCCCATCGTAGTTTTTACAGCTTCATATAAAATTTTAGCACCGCCAAGTACCCTCCGACGGGCATCATCATCATAAAATACTTTTTTTGCCATCTGTTATTCTCCTGTTTTCCTATTTAATTATGTAGTATGAATTAACTGTTGGTCCGGGTGTTACTTAGCAGTCGCAATAATATTTTTCTTATATACCAAGATGTATTCTTGCGTGCCATTTTTGACAGTGGTTGCTTCGTACTCGTTTTTATAGATAATACGGTCGCCAACTTTAACTTCGGTAACTTTTTTACCTACGGCTACTACCGTTGCCGTCTTCGGCTTCTCTTGGGCGTTTTCCGGTATGTACAGGCCACTGATTGTCTTAGTTTGAGCTTGTTCAGCTTGAACTACAACATAGTCGGGCATTGGTTTAATATTTACAGCCATAGCTTCCTCCTTTTTAAGTCTCGTTTGCGCTCTGTGAGTAATTAGCACAAACATCATGAGAGTGCCAACGTTCAGCACTCATAATAGCCGAGTGCTAATTTTACTGTCAAGTATTAGGGGCCAGAAAACAAAAAAGCCCACTCTGGGCTTTTGTAATTTTCATAGGGGTAATGGTGTATTGCGTTGAGATTGCGGTGGGCTGGAGGTCTGGGTGGCATGAACGCCATATGCGAACGCACCACCCAGACCCCAAGGTCTACTCTTTGAAGTAGAAGTCCTCTACTTCAGTCGAGCAGTCGGAGATTTCGTCTCCAAGTTCGAGCACGAAAAACCCGGGATTCAGGAAAGTAAATTTCGGATCGCGTCCGAAGACTTCCCAAACTTTGCTGTTCGGATGAACGTGAAGATAGTTCACGCAAAGCACATCGGGTGTACCTAAAGGGTTGAAGGTATCGTCTCCATGATTGTTTGCATGGAAATGCGCCTCTTCGTCACTGAAGTCGACAACGGCAGGAGGGCCGAAGTAAAAATCGTTCGGACGAAGAAATACTGATGGTCCCCCGTTGGGCCCCTGAACTGTCCAGCATCCTGGGTGGATCTCGCAAACCCGAGGAGCAAGTTCGAGCATGTCGGCAATCACACTTGTGTGTGAGACCAATGGCTCAACATCTCCAAATACGCAGTCTACCGCTGGCGTTGCCAACTCGTGGCAGCGGTGGCGGTGATCCCGAGCCTTCTTGCACTCGAGAGTTTTGCCGAGCCGATCACCACTAGTCATCCTGCGTAGAATGGAGCTTTGCGTCTTGCGGTGTTGCTTCTGACGACGAGCTTTTCCGTTTTTCTTTAGCCCCAGCTTGCGGTTGATGTGAACGAGAAGTTCTTCGAGTCCATCGCGTGCGTCATCCAGGTGATCGTCACCGTCGGTTTTAATAGCCACAGCCATGATGGCTTTGACCTTGATCCATGTTGCTTCGAGAGGGCTTACAAGTTCTTCGAGAACTCGTTTCTCCTCTTTGGCAATGGTAGTTCGTGTCATGCAGCTTCCCCCGTACAATATTTTTCATCGGATAGACCGATATAGCCTCCACCTTGGTGGCAATCAATAACCAATGCATTAGTTATTCGTTGCTACCAAGGTGAATAATTCGCAATCTCAACGTGCTTCGCTTCCGAATCCAATAGACTCTAGGAAACGACATAAATTTAACCACACACCAATGGCATCGGTTAAACCTTATGCGCAATTATATAGTTACTTCGTAATAAATCAAGTAGATATACAAATATTAATTTACATATCAAGCTTTATCTGTTAAAATATGGTTTATGAGTGCAGAATTACAAGATAACGGACCGCCACCTATAGGAGAGTTTGAAGTCCAAAAAAATTGGACGGATTTATACCCCACCCCGGAAGACTGGGTAGCACTTCAAGGTGGTAAACCACGTGTCTTTCACAACCCCGATAAACCTGACACGCGTTGGGTGGTTATGCATATTTATGACGAACATCCGGATGCCAAGAATCGATTCCGAAATGGTGCAATAATTCCTACCCTTCCCGTAAAAGCAGGCTACCCTCTCAGTCGGTTCACCGTTAACCGAATTGATTTTGAGGGAAATGAGATGGAACGAGACATACGAGTACCATCATTTATGGTAAGTAGTCTACATGGTATTCCTTGCGAAGAACGAAGTGTTGCTGCCGGTGCACAGGTGGGGGGATATGTACGAGTTAGTAATCAAGAAGATTATGAAAGGGTAATAAAAGAAATGCGCTATAAGGGCATGCAAGAAATGCGCTTTGGCCTATCAAGAACGGGTTACAAATTGGAGCCATTGCCTCAAATACGCCCCCCTAAGACACACGAAGAGCTGTAGACTCCAAAGTCCGATCAACTCCGTCTCAAATTATTTCTTCGGCAGTCTTTCAACAATGCTACAATCGAGACGTGCCCAAGCAAACAAAAATGAATCAAACGATCCTGATGTCGGGTGCTGAATTCTTCAGCGATCAGTTCGCAATAAACCCATATATGAATTCGCGGCTGCCTGTTGACAAAAACCTGGCAATCAAAGAGCATACGGCCATTCAAGAGGCCTTAGAAGCTGCCGGTGTCACCGTCATCAAAGTTCGTGCTCCCAAAGATTGCCAAGATGGCGTTTACACCGCCAATTGGGCACTCTGCAGGGGTACAAAGGCATTGATGTCAGTTCTCCCCAACAAAAGGCAGGCCGAGACACCCTATGCCGAACGTGTACTTGTGCAACAAGGTAAGCAAATTCTCCATTTGCCTGAAAATCTTCGCTTTAGCGGACAAGGCGATGCCCTGCCCTGCGGCAATATGTTATTTGTGGGTAGCAATTATCGCACCAGTATGGAGGCCTGGCCGCATATCGAACGGTTGTTGGGCTATACAGTTATCGGTTTACAAACTATACCTAAACGCAGCTTGTTTGGGTTCGGGAAACGGATTATCAACAAAGATACTGGCTGGCCTGACAGTTATTATTACGATATTGACCTCGCCGTGTCTGTTATAACACCAAATCTAATTGCCTATTGCCCGGCAGCTTTTGTGCCACAAAGCCGCAAATTGCTTGCTAGTTTGCCCATTCAGAAAATCATTGTCTCACGCACAGAAGCCACCCAGGGTTTTGCCTGCAACCTGGTATCTACTGGTGAAACGGTCATAATGAGCGCCCGCGCCCCCAAGCTCAAAGCAGCCATTGAGTCATACGGGCTTAAAACTATTACGCCTGATGTCACCGAACTTGGCAAAGGCGGCGGTTACATCCGCTGCACTTCTTTAACCCTCGATAATTAAAAACAGCCCCATCGCAGGACTGTTTTTACAGCAAAAATGAGTGTTTAGCTTAAACGACCAGCGGAGCTAGCGCCACCTTGCTCTTCACCACGAACGATCGAATCTTCGACTGCTGTAGCGTCATGCACGATACCTTCATGATCAATTGCAAGTCGTGTCACACCAGTCGCAAGACCTCCAATAGCAGCTTGTCGTTCGGTGTGATGTTTGCTCTGCTCGTCCTCAACATAAGCAAGATCTTCTGGGCTTTTTGCTTCCCATCTAAGCTCATCAATTGTATTTTGTGTTTCCACAGCTCTTTTAGCTGGAGTAGTTTGTGTAGACATTTTGGCAACCTTTTTATTTTGTATTATTACTAGTACATTATAACTCAGTTTTGACTTAAAGTCAATACTATTGGAACAATGTGTCGGGATCGAAAGAAAGGTTACGGGTTCGCAGATAAGCCTCTAGGGCCCTTACTTCATCGAGTCTTCCTTTAAGGTTTGCTTCAGCTAGTTTTTCAGCAACTGAAAGATTATCACCCATACTCATAGCCATCTCAGTCTGCAGCATCTGCTGGGCTTCTTCCAACTCTGTGGCACGCTCATTATAAAAATCAACGATTTCAGTAGTTGGAATGGTATGCAAAGCATCTTCCAAGCTAGAATCGTCTAAATTAGTAGGGCTATCTTCCTTCATCTTTGATATATTTTAACAGATATAAGCGGTATAGTCAATGTTGGCTATTCTTTATGGCTGCGTGGGCGGTACCTATTTCATCCCAGGGGTGTTCGCCATCGGCTCGTTCGATGGTCTTTTCATGCCCTTTGCCCAGTAACAACACCGTGTCGCCACTGTGCGCCCGGCCGACCGCAAATGTTATGGCCGCAGCACGGTCGTGCACCAAAAACAGATCCGTGTTACGTACTTTGCCGGCTTGTTCTGCTCCAGCGGCAATTTGATTCATAATGTCTACTCCATCAATGTCGCGGTCATCTTCTTCGGTTATAATTACTTCGTCAGCATATTCACCAGCCAATTGTCCTTGTATTGCCCGCTTAGCTTCATCACGCCGCCCTGCTGAGCCAAACAACACTATCAGCTTACCCTGCACCACCGGCTTTAAATCTTTAAATAGTTGCTCAAAAGAATCTGGTGAATGAGCATAGTCAACAATCACTTCAAAATCTTGACCCTCACGGATGCTGGTCATCCGGCCCTCGACGTTGTCCAATGCAGCAATACCATCTTCAATCTGCCGCTTACTCAGCCCCACAACCCGTCCCACTCCTAGTGCTGCCAGCGAATTATAAACATTAAAACTTCCCGGTAAATGACAGGTGATATGGTATTCATCATCACCAATCTCGGCCATAAAATGGCTGCCGCTAGCCGACAATTTAACCTGTGAGGCTAATAAATCCCCTTTTTTCTGACCGTATAGAATAGTATGCGTAATGTCGCTGGCAAAGAAGTCAGCATTAGGGTCATCGGCATTAATAATACCGGTCTGGAAGCCGCCGGTGTAGTGTTTTGCCCGTTTGAACAATAGTCGCTTAGCATCACGATATTTTTCGAACGTGCCATGCCAGTCTAAGTGTTCGTGAGTCAGGTTAGTCAATACGGCCACGCTGTAACGCACCCCCCAAAGCCGGTTCTGAGCCAAAGCCTGGCTGGTACTTTCTAGCACCAACCATTCCACGCCTTGTTGTCGCATATATCTAAGCCGCTTCATAAATTCGGGCATCGTTACGCTGGTCATATGATGCATTTGCGGCTTAATATCGTCCCCTGCCCCATACGCAACTGTGGTCATCAAGCCAGTTTTGTGGCCGGCTGTTTGCAACATGGTGTAAATCAAAAAACTGGTGGTAGTTTTACCGTTGGTTCCTGTCACCCCTATAACTTTCAGGCCACGGCCCGGGAAACCATACAGAATATTGAAGAATAATGCCTCTAACCAGTGGCCCCACGGCTCAACCAGCCTGAACATTCTTTTTGGAATAAACTTTTTGACCAGTGTTCTAAAACCCATACTTAAGCACTATTATTTCATGAATAGCTTCCAAAAAGAATCACGGTCCGTATTAGAGCGTGATTCGGACCGGCTTAACATAAGCTATTAGACCGGTGGAAGAGCTTTCTTTGTCAACTGTTACATACTTTTGTTGTACGGCGCGCAACTTAAGGTTCTGTAATAAATGCTATTCTTAAAAGGTGAAAATTCTAGGAATCGAGACCAGTTGCGATGAGACTGCGGCGGCAGTAGTAGAAGACGGCCGGGTGTTGCTTTCGAATGCCGTATTTTCAAGCATGGATCTCCATGTAGCGTACGGCGGTGTGGTTCCGGAAATCGCGGCCCGTAGCCATATTGAATCTATTGTCCCTGTTATTGAGCTAGCTTTAGCGGATGCTCGGTGTTCCTGGAATGAAATTGATGGCATTGCGGTCACCTATGGGGCTGGGCTGGGCGGCTGTTTATTAATTGGCGTGATGACCGCTAGAACCCTAGCTATTACAAAACAGAAGCCGTTGTATGCAATAAATCATGTCGAGGGCCACTTATATGCCAGCTTTTTGACCGAAACAGCCCTGCCTGGCTATGTTATGCCCCTCAACCAGCCAGAGTTTCCGCTGTTAGGCCTCATTGTCAGCGGCGGGCACACGCAGTTGGTACTATTCAAAGATCACTTTGACTATAAATTGTTAGGCCAAACCCACGATGATGCTATTGGCGAAGCTTTTGATAAAGTTGCGAAGATACTGGGCCTTCCCTACCCTGGCGGCCCGAGTGTTAGCTGGCTGGCCTTACAAGGTAACCCTTTGGCATATAAGCTGCCTAAAGCTAAAATGGCCACCCCGTATGCCTTTAGCTTCTCCGGTCTTAAAACAGCCGTCCTACGGCTAGCCCAGACAGAATGTGGACGCGGACACGATTTTCCGTCTTTTGGCTTGGCTGAACTGCTATCTGAGGCTCAGAAGGCTGATATTGCCGCCAGCTTCCAACGTGTGGCTGTAGAAACAGTAGTCGACAAAACACTCCTCGCCTATGATGAATACCATCCTAAATGTGTAATAATTGGCGGAGGAGTGGCAAGTAGCCCTGAACTTCGCCGTCAATTAGCGGCCCGGCTCCCCTTGCCTGCTTTGTATACCGACTCTAAATTGTGCACCGACAATGGCGCTATGATTGCCGCGCTGGGGTGTTATAAAGCAACGTTAGGCCAACCAGTGGCTGATCCGTATACCTTAGGCATTATGCCCAACTTAAGCATGTAGTTCTTGGGCTGTCAGGGCTGTAATGTCTTCAGGAATCACCTGGAGGGTTGCCTGATTGGGGCTGAGTAGTATGTCCAGCATTTCGCTCGCCAGGTTTTGAGTAAATACTGGTTTTCCGGTTATTCCCCCACCTACACGGCGTAGTTCTTCTATGGTAGGCAGGCCACGCATGTGGTTTGGATCTTTTGAGTCAGCACCAAGTACGGCATCCATAAGTAACGACCCAGCACGGGCATATATCGGCAGACGGTTTTTCCCTACGTAAATTGCCAGGTCTGCCTCATATTTAAAGCTAGTAACCGTGCCCACATGATCGGTTTGAATTGTAACCGTTTTCTCCTTGGCGATAATCGAAGGACTGTCTTCTATAGGTTCGGGGTTAGTAATCATCTTAATCTCAGTTGTATTTTCGCCGTTCAAAATATCTTGGCCCAACATAACCCTTGTACCTTTAACAGATGTAAATAGCAAAGCTCGAGTTGCAAACGGTGATGGTAGCTCGCTTGGAGAAACCATAAATTGTACATTGGCATCAAGCAGTGCCTCAGCCTGATCATATAAAGGCTGTAACCCTTGTAACTGGGCTTCAATTTCGGCTGTCGGCTGGCGGTCTGAAGGATGATTCATTATGCTTTATTATACCATTTGTTATTGCACGTGTCAATGTTGACATATGCGTTGGGTATTTGTTATGCTTATAAAGCAAAAATAAACATATGTGGATGTCTACACAATAAGTGGACATGATTTGCAAAACAAGGTGCGCGAAAATTTAATGAAATGTACAAAGGGTTTAGCCAGGAACCTTGTGTTTATTTTGTTCGTTTTTCACGTGAATCCAATCTGTTACTCTCGGGGTGGCAGAATGGCAATAACTCATCCGGAGTGTTATTATTGGCGTTATGAAACTCTCTAAAGTCTATGAACCTAAGCAGTACGAAAAAGACATTTATGAACTGTGGGAACAGAGCGGCACATTCGTACCTAAAAACAGAGGTAGTGACAAAGCTTTTAGTATTGTAGTTCCCCCTCCCAATGCGAATGGTAACCTGCACTTAGGCCATGGGCTAACACTAGCTATTGAAGATATTGCTGTCAGGTTCCACCGCATGAAAGGCGAAGCTTCCCTGTTACTACCTGGTGCTGATCATGCCGGCTTCGAAACACAGGTAGTATATGAAAAAACATTGGCCAAAGAGGGCAAAAGTCGTTTTGATTTTAGCCGGGAGGAGTTATACAGCCGTATTTGGGATTTTGTTGCCCAGAACCGAGAAAATTACGAGGGGCAATTTCGCAAACTAGGTGCCAGCGTAGATTGGAACCGCTATGTTTTTACGTTAGATCCTAAGATCGTTCAGCAGGCCTATGCTACGTTCAAAAAAATGTGGGACGAGGACTTAATTTACAGGGGTGAGCGACTAGTCAACTTTTGCACATTTCACGGTACCGCTTTTGCTGATATCGAAGTGGAATATACAGAGGAACCTGGACATTTGTGGTATCTGCGTTATCCGCTGAGCGATGGCAGCGGTGAAGTAGTGGTTGCCACAACCCGACCAGAAACGTTATTAGGTGATACGGCGGTAGCTGTCCACCCGGATGATGACCGATACGCCCAGTTTATAGGTAAAATGGTTAAATTACCCCTGACCAACAGAGAAATCCCGGTGATTGCAGATGACTTTGTGGACACTAGTTTTGGAACTGGAGCCGTTAAGATTACCCCTGCTCACGACCCTAACGACTTTGATGCTGGTGAGCGTCATAACTTACCGAAAATTACGGTGATTGATAATGAAGGTAAGATGAGCAGTGAGGCTGGTTCAAAATATCAAGGGCTGGAAGTCTTAGTAGCGCGTGAACAGGTGGTGGCAGACCTAACAGAGCAGGGATTCTTAGTTAAAACAGAGGGTCACTCCCATAATGTTGGGCACTGCTATAAATGCGGGACAGTGATTCAACCGCTACTGCGCGACCAGTGGTTCGTAAGCATGAAACCGCTCGCCAAAGAGGCCGTGAAAGTTCTTAATACCAATAAAATTCACTTTTACCCAGAGGTCAAAAAAAAGCAGTTACTGCGGTATATTGAGGGGTTAAGAGACTGGAATATAAGCCGGCAGATTGCCTGGGGAATCCCCATACCCGCTTTTCAGAATGTTAATGACCCTGATGATTGGATTTATGACGAGCAAATCGATCAAGAACAGCTTATTATTGACGGTAAAACGTACCGTCGAGATCCAGATGTTTTTGATACATGGTTTAGTAGTAGCTCTTGGCCCTACGCAACGCTTGATTACCCCGATGGCAAAGACTTTGCAAGCTTTTACCCGCTGAGCCTCATGGAGACAGGTTCTGACATCTTGTACCCATGGGTTTCAAGGATGCTTATGATGGGGTTGTACCAGGTAGGTAAGCCGCCTTTTAAAGCCGTGTACTTACATGGACTAATATTGGATGAGCATGGCCTAAAGATGAGCAAAAGTAAAGGCAATGTGGTTGACCCGATGCAAAAAATTGACCGGTTTGGGTCTGATGCTTTCAGAATGGGTGTAATTGCCGGGCAAACGGCAGGAGGCAACCAGCCCTTTAGCGAGGCTAAGCTCATTGGGGCCCGCAACTTTTGCAACAAGCTGTGGAATATCGCTCGGTATATCGAGGACAAGGTGGGCAACGATTTTGCAGTCGACATGCAGCCTGATCCCAAAAACCCAGCTGATCAATGGATGTTGTGTAAGTTACAACACTTTACTGAGGTAATGACGGCTGATTTAGAAGATTACCGGCTCGCCGAGGCTTATGAAAAACTCTATCACCTGGTGTGGAATGACTTTGCCGACTGGTATATTGAAGCTTCTAAAAGCAGCTCCAATAGCCCCGTGCTGGTATACAGCTTGCAAACGATTTTGAAGCTCGCTCATCCCTTTGCGCCATTCTTGACTGAAACGATTTGGCAAACATTGCATCAGGACCAAGATAACTTGTTAATTATTGCCACCTGGCCTACACCAATCATATTTAGTTCGGAGGAGGCGGATGAATTTGAAGCCATAAAACAGATTGTGACTGAAGCTCGTTATTTGAGCCGGGAATTAGGACTTAAAAAACCGACACTCCTGTATGAATCAGGGGAGTTCTTTGACAAAAATGGACCCACTATTATGCAGCTTGCCGGACTGGGTGAACTGAAAAAAACCGCTGCAGGGCAGGGGTTAAAACTAACCCAAACCGAGTACGTCTGCTGGCTAAAAGTCGATGAGCTGTCTATAAAAAACTTTGCGGCCACACTCAAGACAAAAATCGAAGATCAGAGCAGGGTAGTTACACAATTACAGGGGCGATTGAAGAATAAAAGCTATGTCCAGAATGCTCCTGAAGCGGTGGTTACTCAGACGAAAGAACAATTGAAGGTTGCTGGGGAGCTTCTGCAGAAACTGGAACTGGAGCAGCAAAGTTTTGCACAGCAGGTTGAGTAAAAACTGCTGAGGTATCTGGCACTTGAGCGTCTGGTTTGTCTGGTGTTTCCGGTTCCAAGCTGCTACTGATACGCTTGATGCTGTCTTCTGGGCGGAAATCGTCAAACCACAGCACGTGCCAGCCAAATTTTTCGGCAGCCATGAGGTTTGACCGGGAATCATCAACTAACAATATTTCACCTGGCTGAACACCGCTCTTTTCTGTGGCTATTTCATAAATACGGGGTTCTGGCTTGATAACGCCTACTTGTGAGGAGTCTATGACGGCGTGGTAGGGAACATTCGGTAACAGACCGGCTGCCAACATGGCCTCTACAAATCCGGGCATGATGTTAGTTAATAGGCCCACCTTATAGTGCTCGGCTGCCCACGTTAACAGGGGGTGCATTTCGTTTATGGGGTCGACGGCCGCCAGATAATATTGTTGCCAATCAAGTGTCTCTACGCCGATTCTTTCAGCAAATAGGCGGTTGAACTCGTCGAGATTAATTTCGCCCCGGCAAGCTGAGTCATTGTAATGCCAAAAGGCTGTTTCGATAACATCTGAAGGCACGCCCGTATCAGATGCAATTTGGGTAAATGCCCGGTGGAAAAACCGGACCAAACAGCCATTAACGTCAAAATATACAAAGCGTACCCCGCTTTTGGAACGTTTTTTGCTGGATTGCGGAGGCTGCTCAGGAACCTGCTGGGCTGCGGTATGAGGGCCCGCCGTGCCGATTAGTTCATCAAGGGTGGTTCCGAGAGCTTGAGCGATACTCTGAATAGTAAAAACCGAAGGTGCCTGAATAGCCCCCCGTTCAATTTTGGCAAGCGTAGAGTAGCTTAAACCGGCGTGTTGGCAGAGCTCCTGCTGCGTTAAGCCTGCGGCTTTACGAGCGGCTTGCAAATGCTGGCCTAATAATTTGACGGAGTCTGCTGCTCCCACCTCATCCATAGCAAGATAATACTAATTTTTTCACCAGAAACCAAGTAAAACTAGCCGTTTAGTACCAATTTACTTAAAAACAAAGCCCAAGATGGTCACAACTACCGCCAAGGCCACCAATCCGGATATGGCTGCCTCAATGAGGCTGCTCTGGGTGTTACCCCCTGTATTACGCTGGAGTTTACTGTAGGCCCAACCGGCAAAACCTACACCAACCAATAAACCTATAGCAAGATTAGAAAACATAGCTGTATTGTAGCACTGCTAGAAAGCTAATTTCTTAGCCATGGCGGCTAAAGCCTCATGATCGGGCGTAGCGTTTGAATCGGGGATAGTACGAAATTGCTCTGGAGTATCAAAAGGGAAGAGTTTGGCGTGAACATGAGGAACATCAAGGCCTTCCAGCTGCACCGCTATACGTTTTTTGTCGGGAAACACCTCTTTGAGCCGTTTTCCTACCTTTTGTACCGTTGCCCAAAAGGCTACAGCGTCTTGTTCCGGCAAATCAACAAAGACTATGACGGGTAATTTACTGATCACCAGTGTATGCCCTGGTTGAACGGGGTTAATATCTAGGAAGGCGAGGGTTTTATCATCTTCATAAACCTTATGGCAGGGGAGTTCGCCGTTGATAATTTTGGTAAATATAGTATCGGCCATAGGAACATTGTAGCGCTCAGGGGTACAAACACCCAAATTGAGCTGAAATGACGTACAATAGGAAGCATGCATATGCACTATTTACCGAAGTGAATAAGCTACTAATCGTTCATGAAAAGAATTTTCAATTTTACCCTCTCAAAACGCCGTAAGAAGATAGCACTGTTTTGTATCGGCGCCTTTTTATTACTCTACCTTGTGGCAACCATAGCTACTTGGGCTTTGTATCAACATAAGTTTTTTCCCCGTTCGACATATAGTGGTACTAATGTCGGCAACAGTATGTTTAACGAACAATCACTTAAAAGAAATTTACCGGAGAAAATTGAACTATCTACTCCCAAAGGAAGACTTACCGTAAGCCCTATAGATCTAGGGCTCAGTGCCAACAGCCGCCAGTCACTGGATAATCTTAAAAAAGAACGCCGCTTACAGCCACTTCTTATTTTTAGACTAATACAAAAACATCACTACCAATTAGCGGCTAATATTGAAGATACAGCCTATACAAATTTTTTAAAAAATTCATTAGGCAAGTATGAGCAAACTCCTAAGAATGCCCATTTGGTCGTTGTGACAGAAACCGTAAAAGCTGAAGCTGCCGAAGCAGGAAAGAGAGTGAAATACGATGATTTCAAACAGCGGCTTCAGAACCAACTGACCAGTAGCACTACACCTATGACCGTACCTTTTGAAACATACCAGGCCGACATACAGGCGGCTAGCCTGCAGCCTAAAGCAGACAGCCTAAATAAAGCTATGGGCCAAGTGATCAAGATACAGTACACCGGCGGGGAATACACAACGACAAAATTAGAAAAAGCTGGTTGGCTGTCTGCATCGGGCAACGAACTGGCTTTTGACAGAGCCAAAGTGGCTGACTTTTTAACGGCTTTACAGATACGCTTAGGCCAATCCTGGGATAACAATATAGCCGTTGCTGGACAAATTACCGAAAAGCTCACTGGCGGTAGCGGCCTGACTGTAAGTATGCACGATAAACCCAAGGCGGTCCGGAACTATGGCTACTGCATAGCACTAAAAAACGTTGGCGAAAACTTTAGGACTAGTTTTGCAGCCAAAGTCCACAGCACCTACAGCGACACAAGAGGGTGGGGGCTTAATGGAAAGATTGATTTTAGTGAAGTTAGCAGCGGCTGTGATTTTACAGTGTGGCTGGCCGCGGCCAGTGATATTACCGGCTTTAGCCCAGGAGTGTGCGACAGCTATTACAGCTGTACGGTGAGCCCCAACGTTATTATTAACTTTGACCGCTGGCAAGGTGCCACAGACCCCTGGAATACCGCTGGCGGCACGCTAGAAGACTACCGGGTTATGGTTTTAAATCATGAGACGGGGCACTGGTTAGGTTTTGGCCACCGAAACTGCCCAGGGGCAGGCCAACCGGCACCAGTTATGCAACAGCAATCGGTTAGTTTACAAGGATGTACATTTAGCCCCTGGCCGGCAGCCTATGAGCTCACCGCCTTGGCTCAGCTTAAAGGAGTTTAATACTAGCTTGGCGGGAAATAGAATCTGATTTTTTAAAGACAGCTTTATTTTGCTAAGTAGTGTTTTTGCAACTGAGTATCAAATGTTTTAAGATTAACTCTTTCTCGCCGAGTCCGTGCGAGTAGGTAACAGTCAGCAAAATCGAGCTTAATCTCGGTTAAAAGTCGTATGACATCCATCATCAGCTCTTCATTCTCGTATTTAAACGCTTTTGTGCGCCCTAGTAATAAAAGAGCTTCGCTTGTTTGCTGTCGGTCACGCCCAGTACCACGCAACACGTATACCACTTCAGCTACCACAATATCAGTAACCAACAGGCTAGCTGGTCTGGCTGTTGCAACAATTTTTTCGGCTTTTTGTGTTAGTAATTTATGATCACCGAGTAACCACCGCAATACAATGTTTGTGTCAACGAACGTCATATTTTTTTGTCAGTTGTGTAGCTATAACTTGCTCTTTTTCAGACAGACTATCTTTAAATGATGGCTTGGCCAGGGAAGCTCGTATATCGGCCAAGCTTTTAGGACTCGTAATAACAATTTCGTTCCGGTCATTAAGTTGCATGGTGGCTTTGCCGAGCTTATCTAAGCCAAGTAACTCTCGAAACTCTTTAGGGATAGTGATCTGACCCTTGCTCGTAATACTGTATGTATAATTCATACTACGTATTATACATGTGTAATACTAATGAGTCAAAGGTATTACTTTATTAGTGGTTAAAATTTTGGCGGAGGAGGCGAGATTCGAACTCGCGATAGAGTTGCCCCTATACTGCTTTTCGAGAGCAGCGCCTTCAACCACTCGGCCACTCCTCCATATGGAGTTATTGTAGCAGCTGTTTACTTCTTGCGGCCAGTATTCTGACGCTTATAAATAACCGTTATAGCACTGGTGAGGAGCCATCCAAAAATTACTATTTTAAAAATAGATTGGCTACGGTTTTCTACTTCTTTGAGCGATCGACCAACAACGACATAATGATCGGTGCTGGCAACGGTAATCGAAGCTATCCTTACGCCGCTTTCCGGCTGCCAGGTAACCCGGTTATCTGACCTATTTTGCGATGCCGTGAGAACTCCTTTCGGGATCTGGGGTAACTGCCCGTGCAAATAACCCGATCCAGCCACTGGTTCTCCGGCCTTGTTATAAACCACCACAAAAGGCGCTAAACTCGTACCAATATCGACATTGCCCGTGTCGGCGGCTTTGGGCAATTTATCGCCCGTTACTTGAGGGGCGAGGTCATGAGCCAATTGTACCTGGGGGTCATTACCACTCATCCTTAATTGTTGTTGTGTAGTGGCGTAAATGGTGCCAAAAATTATCGTAACTATAAGCAAGGGGAGCAGCAGCGTCTTGTAATTATTGAGTTTTTTCATATCCACAGTTTAGCATTGCTAGAATAGGAGTATGCAGATTATAGCCGAGGTTAATTGGGCAGTGGCAGCTGAACTTGCCACCACCTAGTATTCTCCTCCTATCTGTGGTAGAGTAACCCCTGTTATTTGCTTAGATATGCGTACCCGTAGCTCAGCTGGATAGAGCGTTGGCTTGCGGAGCCAAAGGTCGTGAGTTCGAATCTCGCCGGGTACACCAGACACAGTTTGACTTGGCTATACAAGACCTATACAATATACTCGTATTAACGAGGACAATTATTATGGCAACGAAGACACTAAACATCGCTCTCGATGAAAACCTGATTAAGGATATAGATAAGGCAGTAAAGAAAGACCTCGGAAGTCGTAGTGAATACTTTCGACGTTTAGCTCTCGATGACTTGGAGCGCCGGAGCGAATGGGAAGAACTTTTTGACTGGGGAAACAAGATCGGTCGGAACATGGGAATTAAGAGCGAAGACCAAGTTTATACTATCATTGCTGAGTACAAACGTGACAAAAAACAAAAAACCTAGAGTTGTTCTTGACACTAATGTTTTGATATCAGCACTCGTTTTCGGCGGCACACCTCGATTGGTAACAGGACTTGTGACGAAAAGACTGATCAGAATAGTTATGTCTGAAGAGATAATGACTGAACTGAGGCGTAT
>JBKJPJ010000053.1:0-37416 GCA_046595225.1 Saccharimonadales bacterium (SeqCode) | reverse complement strand
AACAACGGCTTCTCGCAAGCCGTTGTTCCATAAAAAAGAGTGATAACACCAACATCCAAAACAACGCCAAAATTATAATAAAAACTCACATCTAACCCGCAACCAAAAAAGTTGCGGGTTATTTTTTTGTTAATATTTTAGGTATATGCTTTATAGTATGAATAGAGTATTGAGCGTATTAGATTTAGGTACGGCTGGTCTTATGATCGATGTTGAATGCCATATGTCCAATGGCTTACCGGCCATAATAATTGTGGGCTCTGCTAACCGGGCAGTCGACGAAGCACGCGAACGAGTACGAAGTGCTTTTGCAAGCTGTAACCTAAATCTGCCCCGCAAGCGCATTACTATAAATTTAGCCCCTGCTGATATTCCAAAAGAAAGTACTAGTTTTGATCTGGCTATAGTGGCAGCAATACTATTAGCCAGTGGCCAAGCGCTGGCCAAAAGATTAGCGAATACTCCGGTTATCGGGGAGCTTGGCCTGGATGGCAGCGTTCGAGCTGTAAGAGGTATCATAGGAAAATTACTCGCCAGTCGTGACTGTGGTTACAACCAGTTTTACATTCCGGCCGCCAATCTACCTCAAGCACAACTGGTCCCCGGCATAGTGCTGATACCCGTTATAAACATTATGGATTTTAGTGGGGAGCTTAATGGTATGAGCCCCCTGCGTCATATTGCGGCTGGGGGTGTACCTGTTAGGGTAAGCCAGCAGCATAGTGTTGAACTACAGGATATAGCTGGTCAAGAACGGGCTAAACGGGCCTTACAAATTGCTGCAGCCGGTTCACATAACCTGTTACTCAGCGGACCGCCAGGGACTGGTAAGAGTATGCTGGCTAAAGCGGTCCCCTCCATTCTGCCTGCTGTCACCCCAGAAGAAATGCTGGAGATCACTCATTTACATAGTTTAGCCAGTCATCAGTACGATCAAATTATTACGAGCCGGCCGTTCCGGGCGCCCCACCACAGTGCCAGTACTGTTTCTATAATCGGTGGTGGGCATCATTCCCGACCCGGCGAAGTTAGCCTAAGTCACCGGGGTGTTTTATTCTTAGATGAAATTTCTGAATATAACCGAATGACGATAGAAGCACTGCGCCAACCGTTGGAAGATCAGGTAATAACTATTACTCGGGCCAAAAACAGCATTACATTCCCTGCTCAATTTATGCTAATAGCCACCTGTAACCCCTGTCCCTGTGGTAATTATGGTACAACGTTAGAATGCCGCTGTCCGCCCTTCCAGGTCATGCGTTACCAGCAAAAGTTATCAGGACCAATACTTGACCGTATCGATTTGTATGTGGAAGTCGACCAAGTCAGCCACGCTACGTTGCTTAAAGGCCACAGCCAAGCAACCAGCGCAACCGTCCAAAATCAAGTTAATGCCGCCAGAGATTATCAACAGCAACGTTATCAGAACCCCTTAAAAACCAATGCGTGGCTACAAAATCGTGATATAAAGAAATATTGCTCCCTTAGCTCAGAGGCTACCAGCCTCCTGAATAGAGCAGCCGGCCAGCTGAAACTATCGGCCCGCAGTTACATGAAAACGCTTAAAGTGGCCCGCACTATTGCCGACCTAGACCAGTCCGATTCAATAACCATTGCCCATTTAACCGAGGCGCTTCAATACCGTCGCCCGTTGGCAACTCTCTTTTAATGGTAACTAGGTTTTAATGTGCGAGTTCAAAATGATTGGGATTTAATACAGCCTGGAACTCTTCCAAAAACGCAGGTTCTTAAAAATGGAACCCGTGAGCATTTTTAACAGATACAGAAATTCTCAGAGGTTCCATTTTAGCAAGGTGGCAAAAAAATAACTACAAGACTGGAGACAATGGACCGAATGAAGACACTGGATAGTAATAATCGGGACATTGTTAAAGTTTAAGAAAAATTTAAGAAAGCTGCGCAATTCAGAGCAAATATATGATTTTGTTGACCCCTGTTGGTATTTTTGCTACACTCTATCTCAAGAGCTAAGAACTAAGGAGAAAACGTAATAGCAAAGTTCACGCGCCTGAATGAGCAAATTCGGGCAAACAACTTGCGAGTGATTGACCACGACGGCAATCAACTTGGCGTTTTGTCACGCAGTGAAGCTCTGGCGCTTGCCGCTGATCAAGGATTGGACCTGGTAGAGATTTCTCCAGATGCCGATCCGCCAGTAGCCAAGATTGTTGACTGGGGTAAATATAATTACCAGAAAACCAAGCAACAACAAAAGAGTAAGCGCGGAACCAAAACGTTAGAAGTTAAACAGATGCGTTTTGGACTCAAAATCGGTGATCACGATTTAGGGGTGAAGTTACGGAAAGTTTCCGGCTTCCTCGAGGTTGGACATAAAGTAAAAATTACTGTATTCTACCGCGGTCGTGAGCTAGCCCATAAAGATTTGGGCTTTAAACTGGCTCAGAGGATCATCGATGGCTACAACGAGACAATCGTAGTAGACCAACAGCCCCAACTGGCGGGCAAACAGTTAAGCTTTGTTATAAGGAGCAACCCACATGCCAAAACTCAAGACGCATAGCGGCACCAAAGACCGCGTCAAGATTACCAAGACTGGTACTGTTTTGCGTGGGCACCCTACTAAGAACCACTTTCTAGAAAAGAAAAGCGCTGCTCGCAAACGGCGATTTGCTGTTCCGGGTGTTATCACTGGTAAACCAGCTAAGAATGTTAAATTAAACCTAGGTAGCAAATAATATGCGTGTAAAAAGAGGCGTTACCGCCCGCAAGCGGCACAACAAGATTCGCAAAGCCACTAAAGGCATGCAGCGCTCACACCGCTCCAGTATTAAACGCGGCAAACAAGCCATTACAAAATCCCTTCAGTATGCCTACCGGGACCGCCGCAACCGCAAGCGAACATTTAGACAACTCTGGAACGCCCGTATTAACGCCGCTGCCCGTATCCATGGCACAACTTACAGCAAGCTGATTGCCGGCCTTAAACAGGCTCAAATCACTTTAGACCGCAAAATTTTGGCCGAATTAGCCGTCAACGAACCAGCCGCCTTCGAAGCTGTCGTCAAACAAGCCCTCAAAAACTAGTCTAGCTTTCTTTCCCTCTGTCTTGCCAAGCAATGTCAGCACGATACTGGAAGCCAGTAAAATGAATGGCGTGCTCACCAATTGCCGCATAAGCCCGGCTAGCAGCTAGATCGATTGTTTCACCACTGGCGGTAATGTACAGCACACGGCCACCTGCGGTTTTAAGAGTCCCGTCTTCGGCTCGTACGGTTCCACCGTGATAGACATTAACCCCTTCGTACTCTTTGTCTAAGCCATGAATGGCGTCTCCCTTTCGCGGAGTGTCTGGGTAGTCCTCTGCGGCAATGCACACCGATATAAAGGCTTCGGCTTTGCCACCAGAAAGATCACCAACCATTGACGCGTCGAGTTGGCCATGGGCGACGTCATTCATCATTTCAAAGAAGTTAATCCCCATTTTGCCTAACCTCGGGATAACTACTTGAGACTCAGGATCGCCAAAGCGTACGTTAGCCTCTAAGGCTTTTAGCTTACTATCATCTTCAACGTCAATCATTCCGCCCAAAAAAACCACGCCCCGATATTCGATGTTACGGCGAACAAACCCATGTAGAACTCTATCGCCAATATCCATAAGTTGGTCGCTGAGTTCCGGTGAAACCTCAATGGGGCTGTAAGCACCCATGCCACCGGTATTCTTACCTGTGTCGCCTTCCCCAATTCTTTTGTAATCTCTTGCCACTCCTACCAGTGAAAACTGCGTACCATCCATGACATAGTAAGCAGAGAGCTCTGAGCCACGGGGGTCTAGCCGCTTCTGTGCAACAATCCTTTTACCGGCATTCCCAAACATCTCGCCACTTAACATCTGCCCAAATGTTGCTTCAGCTTCTTGCTGGTCCTTTGGTAAAACTACGCCTTTGCCCCCGGCTTGGCCATTGGCCTTAATGACATATTCTTCAGGACGGTAATTGCGCAAGTAGAGTCTGGCCTGGGAAAGACTACTGAGGATATGGAAATCTGGCTGGGGTATTCCTTCTTGCTTGGCAAACAGAGCAAACCATTCTTTGCTAGCTTCGGCTTGTGCGCCATCGGCACCTGGTCCAAAAGTAGGGACACCCCTACTGCGGAACTCATCAGCAATACCATCAATCAGTGGAGCTTCTGGGCCAATCCAGGCTAAGTCAACGGTGCTGGGGTCTGCATAATCGGCAATTTCCTGATTAGTTTTTAGCCCTAGATTTTCGCCAAACTCAGCTGTGCCAGCATTACCGTGCGTGAAGGATACGTTATTATTTCCTTCCTCATACAATGCCTCACCAGCTGCATGCTCTCTTCCACCCGTTGCCCCCACAATTAATATATTAGCCATGCTATCCCCAGACTTAGTTATGAAAATAACTGTATAGCGAGGGCAAGAAACAAGCAAGCATAAGCATTATTCCATAAAGAAAATACCGCCCTTCTCATCTTGGAAGCAGACGGTACATTCACGGTATTTTGGATTAAACTTAACGCCAGATTATCTATAAGCCGGGTTTTGTCGAGACTGATCATCTATCTAGGCTTGCGATTGCTCGCCAGCTCGAGCGGTTAAAATAACAAGCCACGGTCGGGAAACCAATGTGACCCATTTCCTTGCAGCAGACAGGGTTTACCTCTTGACTACGTCACCGTAGTCAACTGTGAGCTCTTACCTCACTCTTTTCACCCTTACCCCTGATAAATCAGGAGCGGTATTGTTTCTGTGGCACTTTCCCTAAGGTTGCCCTTGGTTGCCGTTAGCAACTGTCATTCCCTATGCTGCCCGGACTTTCCTCCTATCAGAACGAATCCAACAGGCGATCAGTCAATAATCTGACCCCTCTATTATACCATATTGACATAGTACATCAAAAGTAATACTCTGTACGTATGAGTCAAACTCCCGTAACTGTTAAGATTGATGCCGATGTTAAGCAACAGGCCCAGAAGCTAGCTAAGCAGCTGGGCTTGAGCTTGAGTGCCATTATCGAGAATAAGCTTAGGGAGGTGGTCCGCGACCGCCGGGTGGTGTTTGAAGAAGAGCTTATCCCTAATGAAGAAACAGCCAAAGAACTAGTCAAGATAGAGGAAGACGTTCGAGCCGGTCGTAATATAAGTGAACCATTTACCTCTTTTGAAGAAATCGAACGACACCTCAATGGTCTTGGGCATGCAGATTGAAACCCACAAACACTATGACAAAGCGTGGTCTAAGTTAACGCGTAAACAACAACTACAGATACTCGCAGCTTTAAGGCTAGTGATAACACATCCTGAGAGTCCAAAGTTACGTGTCCATCAACTTAAAGGTAAGTACTATCCCCACTATTCCCTGAGTGTTGGCGGCGACCTGCGCATACATTATTTAAAAGTTGATAATGAACGAATCGTGCTCATGACGGTCGGTACCCATAGCCAATTATATAGCTAATGAGCCCGTTGTTTAGAGATCAGTGGCGTCGAGAACTTGGTTGACCATACTGTCAGCCAGCTTGTTGAGCGCACGCGGGACATGCGTATATGTTATCTTTTCAAAGCGCTCGGCAATGTCACGGATGGCCAAGTGAACGGGCAAGAGTTCCCTGTTCCTTACCTTATACAGGCCCTTCATCTGGTTAATTACCAGCATGCTGTCCATATACACATCAACTTTTTTAACACCCATTTCTTGAGCTCTTTCTAGCCCCAGCTTGAGGGCCCGGTACTCAGCCTGGTTATTCGTAGTGATCCCCAAATACAGACCGTCTTCTACCAATATACTGTCGGCCATATCCAGGATTACAAAGCCACTGGCCGAGGGGCCAGGGTTACCGCGGGACCCACCATCGGCGTACATTTTGACTTCTTCAATAGATGGCGCATCTAGGTTTGCGGCGTCATCGGCGGCCTGCACATAACCAGGATGGAAAATAAAATCGATAATTTTAAGGGGTGTTTGTTCGTTAACATGTGCACCGTAGTAGTTTTTTAGCGTGGATACCATCTGGCCTCCGAGCGCAAAACTACCGTGATCTTGTTTGTCTTGGACAGTCAAATCACTAATCCGCTTCTCTGTTATAGAACGAATTTCGGCGGTACCAATGACCTGCCAACTTCGGGCGTGCTGAGAATTAGCTTTATCGACGATAATAACTGTGTCACCAACGGCGAGGTCTTTATCGTCACTAATACGCCAGGTAATGTGTTTTTGGCCAGATTGAATGAGTTCAGCATTGGCACGGTCGAATTTGAGGCTTTTCATTGCCCTATTGTAGCTTATTTAAAGTAGCGAAGATAACAGATTATAAGATAGAATAGGACTTGTCATTTTCGGGGTGTAGCGCAGTTGGTAGCGCGTACGGCTGGGGGCCGTGAGGTCGCAGGTTCAAGTCCTGTCACCCCGACCAAGTTCTTAGATATACCGGACATTGACTAAGTATATACATTTGTATATCATAAGATCAGAGGAATTATGAAAACAACTTCAAGCGTTAAAAAATGGGGCAATAGCCTCGCTGTCAGAATACCCACTGTAGTAGCTCAGGATTTAGGTCTATCAGAAAATAGTAGTGTTCAGATATTTAGTGATGGGAATATCGCTACAATTAAGCCTAAAAAGCGCAAAAAAGTTTCACTAGACAAATTAGTGGCAGCAATCACCCCCGATAATCTTCATAAAGAAGTTAATTGGGGTAAACCTGTCGGTAGAGAGATATGGTAGCAAAGTATATTCCAGATAGAGGTGATATAGTTTGGCTTAACTTTAGCCCACAACAGGGTCACGAACAAGCTGGTCTTCGTCCAGCCCTCATACTTTCACCTAAGAACTATAATCAAACTACTGGGTTGGTGCTGGCATGCCCCATAACCTCAAAAATAAAACGATACCCGTTTGAGGTGCGCGTGCGGGCGAAGAAAATTGATGGAGTTGTGCTTGCTGACCAAGTAAAGAACCTCGACTGGTCAGCCAGAAACATAGCGTTCGTAGAAAAAGTACCTCATGATGTGGTTGAGCAAACCCAGGAGCTTATTGAAAGTCTTCTAAGAGAATAATCCATCTTTAATCGCTCCTACTCGACCATTTAAAAAGCCCTTGGTTTCCCTAGGGCTTTTTAAATTGCCGGCTTAACCAACCTGATTAAACTGCTAGTAAGCAGAGTGGGTGCTCGCACGCATACACCACGGCATATGCGAATATTGAATTCCCTAGTAGATTATTTAATCAGAATAATCATATGGTTGGCTATAGTAGCCAGCCCTTCTATTATACCGCCCTGGCAGTTACGTTGCCTAGCCCAAAAGCAAAGAATAAAGATGCTGAATACTACTGGTAACAACAGGGCTCAAAATAGGAAACAGCACGAACATAAAGATAACAATAATCATGAGGCCCATTGATTCTATCTGATACATAAGCTTTTGCAGTGGCTCAGGAGCAAAAGCGTATAGCAAGCGTGAGCCGTCCAGCGGAGGAAAAGGGATCATGTTGAATACAAAGAAGCCTAAGTTGACCACTATAAAAATGCTGAAAATATTAAAAGTACTGGTGCCAACGGCAATGCCGCCAATCCGCACAATTAAAGCCGCCAGGCCAGCCAAAAACAGATTCGTAAATGGGCCAGCTATACCTATTAAGGCCGCGCCATACTCCTCGAATCTTACCCGCTCAGGGTTAAATGGAACTGGTTTGGCTATAAAAAACGGAGGTATCCCCAGGATTATTAAAACCATCGGCAGTAATACGGTGGTGTACAGATCTATGTGTTTGAGCGGATTGAGCGTCAGCCGGCCTTCATCGCGGGCAGTGGTGTCGCCTAAAGCATGGGACACAAAAGCGTGCATCGCCTCATGAAAAGCCATCGATAAAATAATGCAGACAAAGATGATTGCGAGGTCAGCGCCACTGGTGTTACTAAACATACCGCTACAGTATAGCAAGCCGCAGCCACGGGGTTGACGTTTAAGGGGTTATCGAGTAAACTTACTCCTTATGCAGAAGTGTGAACTTACCGGAAAAGGTAAACAATATGGTAGCAATGTCAGCTTTTCACAGCGACATACCAAAAAGGTCTGGAAGCCCAACCTCCAGACTAAGACTATTTTTGTTGATGGCAAAAAAGTTCGCATGAAGATTAGCACCCAAGCTATTCGCACTCTCAAGAAAAAGGGCCTCCTTGAGACCCCAACGGCAACCGCTTCCCCCGTTAAGACGTAAGTTTAAGCCGTAACTAACCTTATCCCTGGCGTTCTAATATAATTAATTGAGCCACGTCACTGACCAAATCTGATGATTTTAGTTTGAGTTTAGTGACTGTTTCCTTGGGTTCCATACTCAGTTCTTTGAGGGCTGCTTCCAATTCCTGCTGGGGTACTTGGTAGTTGATGGCACTGTCAGCATAGTGGGTAGGAATGATCAGCTTGGGTTCTATTTTTTTAATAATCTTGAGGGCACCAATGGGGTCTAGAGTGTAGCCATTGCCGCCAATCGGAAGTATCAGTACATCTACAGTCCCGAGTGCTTCCAGCTGTTGATCGTTGAGCTCGGGGTAAATGTGTCCGGTTACCACCACTCTTATCTCTTCGGCCTCAATCTTATATATAGTTGCTGCTTGGAGGTTGGCTTCGTCCATGTGCCCTCTGGCGGCGACACCCTGCACGGAGGTGTCCGAAATTTCGTACTCCCCAGGTTGGTCAATAATTAATTTAACATCTTTAGGGTGTTGGTTGGCGGCATAGGTAAAGAGTGCGGTGTCGCCGGCTTTAGTAACCGTTTTGAGCCCTAAATCGGCTAGATTATCGTCTATAATTAAGCTGCCTTTTTTTGTAGTAATCCGTAAACAATTAGCTCCGTAAAATTGTAGTTCCATCTGTTATTACTCCTCTTATTTTTCTGCTTTGGTTGATTTTTTGCTGGCTTTGGCTACGAGAGCGTCTAGCTTTGCCGCTGGCTTGCTGGCTGGTTTAGTGAGTACATTATTCGTATCAATTAAAACCTGTACTTTAGCGCTTAACACAGCAGTAATAAAGCGGTCATGGATCTGGCTGCGGTATTTAAATTCACTGGGGCTCATAACTGCGTAGCGAATCTCTTTATTCTCTTTAGATTCTAACTCACTTACAAAGTTCTGGACCTTAGTAGGGTTTACATCACCCACTACCAGCAAATCTACCCCTGATGATTCGTCCCGCGTAAACTGGCCGGTGTACAAAGCAAATTCGACGTGGCCCAGGGCTTGAAGATCTTTATTTTCTTCGGCTACCTCAGTTGGGATTACTTTAACTGAGCTGGCCTTGCCCCCTTTGCCAAATATAGCTGATAGCGCATCATAATATTCATAATCTTGATTAACTTCATAATACAAGCGATTATTGGTAGTTTCTGACGAAATAATGCCAATAGTTAAGAGGTTGGAAAGCTCTCGCCTGACAGAGTTGATTTGTTCATCTATCTTCCGGGTAATTTCGCGGACATAATATGCCCGGTTGGGGTTACCATAAAAAAGCTTTAATAGCTTTACACGCGTCTTGCTGCCAAATAATTGTTCTATCACCACTAGCCTCCATGCCGCGCACTGAATGTATTCACGACACTTTTATTGTAACAGATTGGCAGACGGAAACTAAGCCTATTTGTTCAAGAATGTTGTTATTAATTCTACAGCATTACTGGGGTCAATAAGAGAATGAATACTAGAATTACGCTTAAACCAAGTTCGTTGTTTTTTGGCTAGTTTAAGCGTCGAATGAATAATTTGTTGACGTGTTTGTTGAAGCGTTTGCGCACCCTCCAGGTAGGCTTTGAATTCCCGGTAACCGATGCCCTTCATTGGTTCTGCATCCCAGCCGTATTGGTTAGCTAGCTGTTTTACTTCTTGCTCTAATCCGGCTTGTATCATGCCATCAGTACGCTTAATAATTCGCGTTTGTAATGTTTCTTTGGGACGAACCAGTTCCAGAATAAGCGAATTGGGGCGAATAATAGAGCGGGCCGGACGTTGACCACCGGTTTCTAATAAGCGGACCAGGCGGCGTTTATTTTGCGTGTCTATTCCCTCCGTACTTATTTCTTGCTTCTGGACCTCTAATTGTAATTGTTCCAGGGATAGATTGTTGAGCTCCTGACGTTGGCCAGGCTCGCCCGCCGGTAGAAACTGGTAATCATACAGGATGGCATCAATATATAAGCCACTGCCACCGACTAAAAATGGTAATTTACCTCTGCTATGAATGTCATCAATTGCAGCTGTGGCCTGCTTTTTGAACTCCACCACACTAAAGCCCTTGGCCGGATCTGCACTATCTAACAGATGATGCGGCACTAATTTTCGTTCTTTGGCTGAGGGTTTAGCTGTACCGATGTCAAAACCTGGGTACACCGTCCAAGAATCGGCGCAGACAATTTCACCGTTATATTGCTGTGCAAGATACAGTGCCATAGCCGACTTCCCTGAAGCCGTCTCGCCCACAATAACCACCAATGGTTTGCTCGACGAGTTATTAGACATTACTGGGGCCGCCATAGCAGTTGATGTACATCCACTTTAAACAGGTTGCTCACCGGCACACCTTCGGCCTCCAGTGCCTCTTTGTGTCCCTGTACGCCGCCCGGAAAGCCTTCGGCTAGACGGCCATCGTGCTTGACCACCCGCTGCCACGGAAGATTGGGATCGCCCCAATGGGCTACCCCGCCTACAATCCGCGCGGCTCGCGGGCTACCGCATAAGCTGGCAATCTGGCCGTAGGTCATCACTCTCCCCTTAGGAATCTGTGATACCAAGCCCGTCACCCGTTCACGGAAGTTACTCTCAATTTCACTCATAATACTTTTTTAGATGGAGCTTTTAGATACGCGAGCTTTGGCTTCGTGGGCCACACTCTTCAAAAAGTTTTCCAGAGGGAGGGCCTCGTGCTGATCATTAACTTCTAGGTCTTTGCGAATGCGCGGCATCACATTACCCGATTCAATTTCTTTATCACCAATTACCACGGTGTAGGGCACCTTCATAATCTCGGCACCGCGGATCTTCTTGCCGACTGATTCATTAGCATTATCAATGGTAGCCCGGATACCCAACTTTTTGGCCTGCTCCAAGAGGTCTTGGGCAAAGGCAACTGTTTTATCCTCTTGATTCAGCGTAACAATCCGCACTTGCTCGGGCGCCACCCAAACCGGAAACTTACCGGCAGTGTGCTCAATGTAGGCTGCCAAGAAACGCTCAATAGAACCCAGCAAGGCAAAGTGAATCATAACTGGGGTCTTCTCGGTACCCTCGTTATCGGTATACGTCAGTCCAAAGCGTTCTGGTTGAACAAAATCCAGCTGTGGTGTGGCCACTTGCAATACTCGTCCTAGTGCATCGTAAGCCAAAAAGTCTATCTTTGGCCCGTAAAAGGCCGCCTCACCCTTCTCTTCGAAGTAGTCCAGTTTGTTCTCTACTGCAACGTCCCTTAGGATAGACTCAGCATTTTCCCAAAGCTTTTTATCGCCCAAGTACCCTTCTGAATCATCGCGCAGCGACAAGCGGGCCTTTAGGGGCATCCCAACCACCCCATAAAACTCCTGGGTCACCCGGACCAACATGTTCAGGACATCTTTAATCTGGTCGGGGGTGCAGAAGGTGTGGCTATCGTCTTGGGTGATAGAGCGGACCCGCCCCAGGCCATTTAGCTCTCCGGACTTTTCGTCACGGTATACGGTGGTAGTTTCCATGTATTTAAGGGGAAGATCCCGGTAACTACGTTGTTTAGCAGCGTAAATTTGTTGGTGATGGGGGCAATTCATTGGTTTGAGTACCAGTTTGTCGGATGTCTCCTGGCTTTCTACCAGAAACAGTTCATCGCCAAATTTATCCCAGTGACCTGATTTTTCATACAGTACATGCTTGGTCATATGAGGAACCCACACCTGTTCGTAACCCTCATTGGCGCGTATCTCCTGCGAGAACTTATCTAATTCATTACGAAGGATAGTTCCTCGGGGTGTAAATAGTGGCAGCCCCGACCCAACGAGGTCAGAGAACACAAATAGGTCCAGCTCTTGGCCTAGTTTACGGTGGTCGCGGGCCTTGGCTTCTTCAAGCATTGCCAAGTGGCTACGCAGTTCTTTGGGTGAGACGAATGCTACCCCATAGATGCGCTGCATTTGAGGGTTGCCTTCCTTGCCCCGCCAATAAGCACCAGAAATCCGCTGTAATTTGAATGCTCCAATTTTACCAGTGCTGGCCACATGGGGCCCACGGCAGAGGTCCAAAAAGTCGCCATTTTGGTAAAATGACACATCCTCCACCTTGCTCACTCCGTCAACGATTGTTCCTAGTTCAGCGGCGTCTAAGTCTTTTGCGACAGTGGTGCCACTCCGCTTGAGGTCGTTGAGTAATTCTTCTTTATACGGCTGCTTGGCCTTTTTGGCCCAGGTAATAGCTTCATCAACTGGTTTATGGGTTTGCGTAAACGGCTGATCGGCCTTTATGACGTTGTGCATCTCGGCCTCTATTTGTTTGAAGTCATCTTCGGATAAACTTTTTTTACCAAGGTCGATGTCATAATAAAAGCCGTTTTCTACAACCGGACCGACACCAAATTTGGCCTCTGGCCAGAGATGTTGAATTGCGGTCGCCAAGATATGTGCTAAAGAGTGCCGCATGGCATGTAGGGCATCGGCTGGTTTGTTAGTCTTTTCTCCCATTGGTTTAATCATACCACCCTGTTAGACGCTTATAAAATTACAGCTGGAAAAACTATACTAATCATTAAAAATTCTTTAGAAAAAATAAAAGACGGTTGAAAGTTCTCGCAATTGCTTTCAACCGTACTTTTGGTAAACACCTCGGCAAAACTTCGCCTTGTACAGCCGCGGTAACTCACTTGCCGTGACTGTAGGACTATCATAACAAGGTTAGTATTATAAGGCTAGTACAAAAGAGTTGTTTTTCTTACAAGTTTCCTGGGGATAATTCCCTGCCAAAATATATCATAGACGAGTTATTGTTGATGGTTTACTTCAGTTCCTAAAGACGCAAAGCCATAGATTTGATATGCGTGCTTGGGAATTGCCAGAAGAAAGAGATTGGACGAGAGCAAAATTGCACTCAAGTCTTTTCTCTCCCTTCTGGAAACTCTCTGTTGTTACATGATCCAACGTGCTTCCGCTGCCTCTTCTGCGAGACGCTCTTGATTGGCTTCCCAATCTTGGTAGACCTCAGGTCGGCATCCTTCGCAGGTGTCGTTGAGAGCGGCTTCGCTTTCAGTCAGGTTGCGATCGCAACGCATGCATTGACCCCAACGGTCATTGTCTTTTTCGTTCAGAAGATCACGGGGATCTTCGCCAGGAAGTGGCACAATGGGTTTGATATCTTCCCAGGGACCAGCTAGCGAATTGCCAGCTTGAAGCATGAACTGTTCGGTGTAGCGTTCATCGGCGCGGGACTGCATGAGTGAATCTTCGACATAAAAGCCGATGCTATCAGCGGTGATTCCTTCTAACCCCGAACGTGTGAAGCGACCGAATCCTTGCAGCAATCCGACACCAAGATTGGGCCGGCTAACCGAGTGAATACGGTAGACAGAAAACCGTTGTGCCTGAGTACTATTCATGATTCTCCTTAGTAGCCAAGTGTTGGCTGAATGGAAATGATGATGGCAAAAAAGCCAACAATTACACAGATAACTGCGTACCTGGGGGTCCTTATAGATATATTCTTTCCAATGAGCACACCAAAAATGCCAGTCAAAGCAATGAGTACACCAGCAACCGTGACTAAGAACATATACTATTCCTTTCATAGGGGGGACTTGGATAGGATCTGTTGAAGAACATACGGCGCGACAGACAATTATAAAAATGCGCGTGCCGTAAATTCTTCAACAGATACGTAACAGAGAGCTTGTTAAGGTACTTCGGAGATTACGGAAGTAGCTCCCCACCTCGACGAAGTCTGTATATGTTAGCATAAGCAGCCTGTTTTGTCAATTATCGGAACCACCTGTGGCCCCTGTTCAAGCCCGGTGCTTAACGATATAATCATCAGTGTAGTAGAATAGTGGCTAACGGGGGCGATTAGCTCATTTGGCTAGAGCGCCGCATTGACGTTGCGGAGGTGACAGGTTCGAATCCTGTATCGCCCACCATGGAACTGCCTTTCTCTATAATGTACTTGTGCTGTTGCCTTGGCCTGGCTTTCGCCGCTACTATAAAATCGCAGGTACTAAAAAATGGAACCCGTGAGACTTTTTAACAGATACAGATAATCTCAGAGGTTCCATTTTTGGAGGGTCACGAAAAAAGATACTTGAAGATGCTTACAGATACCTGACGCATTCTAAACACGTTTAAAAGTACGCCTCTAGAAACATCTGAAGGCGCATCCCAAAGAGTAGATCGTTGCACATAACATTGCGGATTTCATAGTAAAAATTAATGTTCTCAAACCGTAAATGGTTACTGCGAAGTTATCCCCACATTAGCCTCTTGGGCATTCCGCTTAAGGTGTTAGGGCTATTGACTTAAACCGCTTGTTATGTTAACATTAGCGAGTTAAATGGGAGGCGCTCATATTTTGAGTACCATTAATAGTTCGCTTGAAGCGTTCAAACTTTTCTATGAAGAGATTGGAACTTCGAGTAAATCTGTAGCGAGAATACGCCGGGCGCGGACTGCCCTGGTTGCGAAGTAATTACATTTTAATCACTGAAAAGCCACAAGCCCGCAACCTTTGCCCCTCACTTTGAGGGGTTTTTGTTTTGGCACGAATTAATACGCTAAAACTGCTGTAACGTAAAAATATTGGCTTATCCCCATAACAGACTTACTTATCCACTAGCTTTTTAAGTAGCGTTATGACAATATGTTGACATGGTTTGTATATATTGTAACGGGAAAACCAGTGTCACGAATAGCCGTCAACAGAGGCGGACCAACACTACATGGCGCCGCCGGGAATGCCAGCACTGCCATGGCGTCTTCACAACCCAAGAACAGATGAAGCTGGAAGGTGCTGTCCTCGTGATTAACTCCTTAAAGGCTGCAGCTCCCTTCTCTCGGGATGTATTATGGATGAGCCTCTTCGACAGCTTAGGGCACCGAAAACGGCCCCTAGAGGACGCTGCGGGGCTCACAGACACTGTAATTAGTAAGTTGCTACCCGGTATTCAGCAAGCAAAGTTAACTACTAGCCAGATCAAGACCATAGCTACAGAAGTTTTAAAACGATTCGACAAAGCCGCAGCCATCCACTACCAGGCTTATCACCCCCTATAATTTGTCAGACTTGACGGCTTTTTCAGTGACATCGAAAGTGCCAATGTAACGCCGGAAAGCTAAGTGTGTCTGAGAGTTTATGGCCGCTACAGAGTTAAAGATTACCCCAACCACTGGCGTCAGCACCCATTGCCACAAAAAGCCTATGGCCCGGCGCCGCTTATGATGCGGCGGCCGCTGTGGCAAGGTTGCGATACCGATGTACACCACGAACAACAAAGCTCCCAGGGCAAGCGTGTTAACGGTACTGACGATGTATGGGAGACGCTGGGCAATAATATTATGATTGGCGTTTTGATTAAGGTAGAGCGGCAACCAGCCAGACAGCAAAATCAGGGGTGCTGAGGTGGCCCACCCCACATGGGATTCCACAAGACGGCCAAGTTTAGCAAAAGCGTCAAACTTAGGGGCTTTATTCTTTTTAGAGAATACCCGCACCGCGACATAGGCGACATCAGAAGCTCCGTAAGTCCATCGGCGAATCTGCTTGAACTGGGCGCGCGTAGTATGGATCCGTTTGCCAGCGTAGACAGCATCCTGATAAATGGGCGCGTAAATGGGCAAAACTTCGTGGTCACCGTCGTAACGGAAATAGGTCCGCCAGAACTGGTGGCCGTCCTCTACGATGGTACGGACACTCCAAAAATCTGTATCTATGAGCGCATCGAGGCTTTGGCTGTGAGCCGAAAAATTACGCAGGGCGTGGGGCCGCATAGCGTTGGCCATATGGAAATAGGTGTTACTGATAGCACAAAGCCGCATAATGGCCGGCACATCCCAGATGTTGTTGTTGTACAGGGCCGCCGGTTGATAAGATTTTTGCTTGCGCTTATCGGCCGAAATATACACGTAGGTTAGGAGCGAAAAGTAATTTTTGTCGGTCCGGTTGTCAGCGTCCAAGGTAGTAACCAGCACTTTCGAGGGGTCAATGCCCTTCTGTTTTACCCATTCGGCAACCCGGTGCCCGGTTAACGTAGCGTTAGCGCCCTTGCCCGGAATTTCACCCGGAGCCAAGGTGTGTTCAACGGCCTCTGCATAATAAAACTTCTTCCCGTACTGTTTGAGGGTGGCAAGGGTTTCCTGCTTCTTCTCTTCGGTAGCCCGTTCTTCATAGGCGATGAACAAAGCGGTTTTTCTATGGTTAAATCCGGCGCTGCTTATTACATGCTCAATAGTGGGATGCACAATGGCCTGGGATTCATTGTACGTACAAATAATAACCACTTGGAGAACTTCTTTAGGCAAGAGGTCGATAGCATTGGCTGACTGCAAGCGCTCCATATTCTTAACATGCCCAGTTATGAGGCTATTTTTAGCACCCGGTAAGCGGGCGGCGGCCTGGCTAGGATTATAAAAATCACCCAGCAAAGCTTCCCAGTCTACTTTGCGGGCCAACTTAATTTTGCCGTAACCCTCTATAACCCGGACCGACATAGCCGAAGCCCTAATCAGCAATAACAACACATAGGTAATGATGAAAAAGGCCGCCGCGGTTACGTAAAAAATGCTTAAAAATACCGGAAGCAAAAAGATAAGCAATGAGAGTAACCCCGGCAAGACTTCAAAAAAACGATACCAACCATGCCGATCTTCGGGGTATGGGATTTCGATGTCACTTAGGGCCGTGTTGTCACGCGGGGTCGTATTATGATGTACGCTCATGTGCTTCTCCCCATATTCATACCCGTTACTCGGCGGCTCCTACCGGAGCACTAACAAGGCGTTACTGACTATAATTGCAAGAATAAGCAGCACCACAGTCATACCAAGAATGGCCACTGCAAAGTACCGCCGTATGTGGTACACCTTACGGCTCAGCATAATATTGAACACTAAAATAAACGACACGAAGAATATAAACGCCAAAATGTCCCCTGCACTGCCGGTTTTGAAGGCACTCAGACCCCTGTTAACTCGATATTCCACAATGTAACCGTTGGAACGACCGGGGTCAAGGTGGAATAGAACCCAGGCGCTAGCAACAACCGCTAGGAACGTATTAACGCTCACCAGTAGTAATACCAGCCGGTCATGTAAGTATCGTGTGGATGTCATTTTATTACTCTAATTATAGGTGTAGTTAGGTGTTTTCACCAGTGCCAAATAGCGCTGCTTCAGTGCCCTGCGTTAATAATTTTAACACCATACTGTTTGAAGATTTTATCGCTTGTAACTATGGTAGCTTCTTCTGCGACGGCTTGAGCAATTAATAAACGATCGAATGGGTCTCTGTGTAAAAGCGGAAGTGACTCATAGTTGTTCAAATGAATGTCTTTAATATTGAGTCTCCTAAAACCAAGATCATCTATAACCTTCCCCAGTCGAGGTACAGGAGCAAGTTTACCAATGCTAATCTTTATGGAAATTTCCCATAGTGACACCTCTGATACGAGTATCTCTGCGGCCGATATAATAGCTGTGCGGGCCTCCAAAGACAATCGCACATCATCATTGAGTAACCATAGCAACGCATTGGTATCGAGCAGTAACATCACGACTCTTTTTTGACACTTTCTTCAAACATCTCAGCTATTTCGGCATCGGCTGTATCATAATCATCCGCAAAAATAATTTTCCCTTTTAAAGCGCCAAAGAGCGGTGGTTTTTTCTGATTATTAATTGGCACAAGCTGAAATTTATTTACCTTGCCGCCGCGGCGAGTAATGAATACTTCCTCACCGTCGGCCGCTGAATTAAGCAGTTTACTAAGATTGGTCTTTGCCTGATGAACATTTGCTATTGTCATAGTGTAATACTAGCTATAATAGCTACATTAGTCAAGATTCTGTAGCTCTCATTGGCAAATTAAGACTATGTTACTTTCTCTAGGTGTAATAGATGTAAGCTATCGTAATCTAAGTGCTTAAAATCAGTATCAAATGAAACGAGTGTGGCATCCCACTGTTCGCTCAGTGCAGCGATCCATATATCATGAGTTGACAACTGGACCCCCTTTCTACGGGCCAAAACAGCAATATTTACAAAGTAGGCAGTTGTGGCGTTGTCTGGTAGAAGAACATAAATTTTTTTATTAGCTAAAAATTTTGCAAGCAGCTTTTCATTTTCCCCTTTTCTTGTTCCTAACTCAAAGCCGTATTGCAGCTCTGCAATTACAATATTTGGTAGAAATATCTGCTCTGATTTTCGAGTTATTTCAGCTACTTTATGGTGACCCTTCAGGAGCTCACTATAAGTACTGGTATCAAACACGTACTTCATATACGAGATTTAAGTTTATCAATCTGGTTTATCTCTGCTATGGCTTGTAAGGAGGTGTCCTCCAGCGTGTTTGCGCCAATTATCCAATCGAAAGTATCATTGGCGTCATCCTGCATATCAAGTTTTGTTGCTTGTTGAATATAATCTAGAACCGTTTGATTCAAACTCTTACCCATTATGTGTGCCTGACGTCTTAAAAAGGTATCAAGATTTTTAGGAATTGATCGAATAGTATACTGAGTTGTGTTCATGCCTACATTGTACGCATTCTGCCTGCATATGTCAATGTAATTTCAGCTTATCGCGTCCTCGTAGCTGTGGTGCGGGTAGAGAGAGTCGAACTCTCCTCTCAGCCTTGGGAAGGCTGCATATTAGCCGATATACGATACCCGCGAATTTGGTTCAGGCTGCACGTTTCAATTTGGAGCCGGAGATGGGAATCGAACCCACGACTTGCTCGTTACGAATGAGCTACTCTACCAACTGAGTTACCCCGGCACGATTGAAAATACGATTAGACAACTGTAACTGAATTATTTACCGAGAGTCACGGTATGACTGAAGACTTTCTTGTAACCGGCTTCGCAGTCGTTTTCCGGGCTCACCCCGGTAATTTCCGCCTGGCCAGGAACGGTCACGACTTCTTTGATGTACTACTTTTTCCAAACCTTCGGTTACAATGCGCGAGAATATTTCCGTATGCGTAGCGGTGTCATGCTGACGCTCTATCCCTACCACAATCTCAGCCGCTTCTACTAACTCTGCCGGCAGAGTAACGACTCGTTTAACTTCTTCACCACTATTTTCTGTACCCATATATCCAGATTAATACGAATGGCAGTTACTGACAAGTTAGACAACAATTGCCTGGCTGACGATTATTTGATAGTATTACCTCTGTTCTATGCTTGTTTTTTGCATGGGCTCGTAGTGAAGTGGTTATCACGCCTCCCTGTCACGGAGGAGATCGCCGGTTCAAATCCGGTCGAGCCCGCCAAGTGGAAATGAAGATGCCTCCAAGCGGAGGTATTTTTATTTCCACCTCGTGGTTTGACGGATTGGGAACGGGTTGAGTGAGCCTTAGCGAACGGGCCGGTTCGTGGAGCGAGGACGCGCGCAGAAGTATACTTCGAGCACGCCGGAGCGGAAAAGGACGAAGTCCGCTAATCCGGTCGAGCCCGCCAGACCGATTCAAACTCTGTTATACAAATAAATCACACAGGGATTGTTTTAAAACTTGGATCTTTTTGCTGCTGAGAGAACCATGAATCTTATCAATTACGGATCTGTCGGCAGTAAATAGTTTATCGGGTCGTATATAACTATCTCTTGGTAATTTGCCTTTATTGAAATCACCAGAGCTCAAGGCGATCGCCCGTGAGCTAGAATATGGCTTTGAAGTAATTTGACAGAGGATCACATCATTAAAGTCTACGATGGCCACAATTACTGCCGGGCGACGCTTAGTAGTTGTTAGATCAGAGAATGGGAAATTGCTGGAAACAACCTGTCCAACTACAAACTGGCCCATGCGTCATCTTCTTCGGGTCGTAACCAATCTTTAGCAAGTACTTTTTGGGACAGTAACATAGTTTCGGATACCTTGACTGACTTTTTAGAGGCTACAATACGAATTTCACCATTTTTAGCGGTAATTTCGACATCCGTTTTTAACCCACTCTCTTCTAAAATAGGCTTTGGAATACGTATGCCTTTGGAGTTACCAATTTTAATAATCGTCGTGTTCATAGTAATTACATTGTAGCTACTTTTGTCGTTTTTGTCTACTAAACACGGTTTCAAAGTCCCACTCTACATCCGCCTAATTGCTTTTATGGCTTATTTATGTTAAAGTTGTGTTATGAAAGAACGTTCTGGTGAGTGGCGGATTAGAACTGGTAATCGACCACCTGATAAGCGACCGACAGCTAGGCCCTTCTCTGATGAACGAAGAGAAGTTTCTAAAGAGGTATTACGTCGTGTACGAGTTGAGCAACAGATTCGTGCGGTTGCACTCGATAGCCTTGGTCTAGATGTTGGGCAGACAATACAATACTTCCCTGAAAATCCTCAAGAAATTATCGATACACGGCCTACAACTGAAGATGCGATTACGATCCTATTAGCCCAAGAAATTGGTATATTCTCACACCTAAAAAATGAAGATAAATAATGAAGGCTTGCCCGAATAATCTATAAATCAGTTCCAGACTTTGTCCGCCACGGTCCACCATACAGCTTATGTTAAAAATATCTCCTTGTGCGATACGTTATTTATTAAGCTGAGCAGCTTGACTATGTGGTAAGGAAGACGTATACTCCTTACATGATTACGAAGAATGTAACTATAACGAGTAAGAATCAGATCACCTTGCCTAGTGATTACGTCAATGTCCTGAAGTTGGCACAAAACCGTGTGCTCCGTGCAGATTTGCGCGATGGAAAAATAATCCTGTCACCCCAACCCGATTTAGGCGAAGCCATGCGACAGTTCTGGGGCAAACATAGTGTGAATCGTGCTCTGACAGAGGCAGAACTTAAACAAGCAGTCCGTAGTAGCGCAACCAAACGTGCCACTAGAGTGAAATGAAGTATATCGATACTAATGTTTTAGTCAGACTTATAACTGGTGACGATCAAGAGTTGGCAGCTCAGGCAATTGCCGAGATACAACGTGGCGGTCAGAACGAGTTTTACATTTTGGACGCAATTTTAGTGGAGTTATGTTTTGTACTGGAGTTTCATGCGTACAAAATGACGAGAAGCAACATCGCTGCCGCACTATCGGCCCTTATTGCTACGCCACAAATTATACTCGCCAATATTAGCGTTAGAGCACTAGAGCTTTATGAGCACAATCCCAAACTTGATTACGCAGATTGCCTCCTATGGGCAACAGGTGGCACTAACGGCGTTCTGACGTTTGACAGTGAGTTGTCTAAAGCACTTTTACGTTAAGTCCTTAGCTATAGTGATCTAAATGTTTTAAAAGATGAGGAGTTTTCATTATGTTGGCTCGATTAATGTATTAAGAATTATATATTAAGATAATCCAGAAACTTTAATGCTTCATTTTTTGTATTATGATCGTTTTAATGTATGGATTAATGCCGATATTAATCGGTATTTTATTGCAATGCCCAGAGATAACGTTAATGATTTTAGGGGACCGTACCATCCAGAATTTGCAACAATTCGTTGTGTTGAGGGTGACCCTGAGGGTTTCAAAGCGCAAGTGGAAGAGTTTATGAATGGCCGCGCGGCTGAAGCTTTCTGTAATAATTGGCATCAAAAGAATCAGGAAAAAAGACTCGCAGGCTTGTTTGTTATGCCCATTGAACCGGTACATGTACCTTTTGAAGACCATCTGATAGAAGTATCGGCTTTAGGTGAGACATCACGCCGAATAGGTAAAGTAGTCATGAGTGCTATGCAAACACTTGGTAAAAGTTTTATCTCTTCCGGCCGATACCACCGCCCCATTCACTTCCCTTTTATGTAACGTTATTTGTTCTTAATTTATTTGATCTTTATGTAGAGACGGGCTTTTTGCTTGTCTTTTTGGTCATTTATATAGCTGTTTATTTCTTTGAAATTGAATACAATATGCGCGGCTTTGACCTTGTCCCCGGTGATTTCGACATTCTTAACAATCTCTAAAGTATACCCGGTGTTAAGAACATCTGAATGCTGACCGGTTGGTAGCTTAAATAAGGCATCGGTGACTTTAGCACTGAGGTTGCGATTGGTTTTATCGATAGCATAGCCGTAATCGCCACCGTTGTTCTTGGTTTCTTGTTCATCTGAATACTTTTTTGCCAGCGCTTTAAAATCTGCCCCACCTTTGAGTTCGGCCAGCGCGCCGTCAGCACGGGCATGCGTAGCAGTATCCAGGCTGGATACTAGTTTCTGGGCCAGCATTTCGGAGCGCAGTGAGCGCTTAAAATCACCCAGGGACCATCCCCAATAGTCTTTCAAAACGTCTTCGAAGACTTTATCGCTATTCCCCAACCTGTTCTGGGTACGGACCACATTAATTTCGTCATCTACTTCTTTGTCGCTAATCGTAACGTCGTTTTTCTTAGCCAGCTGCTTGGTGTAGGCATCGTTGACTACTTTGTCGAGGGCCCGCTTTTTGAATTCGTTGAGCTGGTCCTTATTATTGGGGTCATTAAAATCACGTTTGGCCTGGGTTTCGTAGTAATGGATGTAATGCCGGAGTTCGAACAAATAATTTTCGTATGCAACAAACTGATTCCCGGCACGTGCCACCGGAAACGGGATAACCTGGGTAACTCTGTACAAAAAAGTTGTATTGGAGGCAGTTTTATACAGTGCCACCGTGCAATAGGTAAAAAAGGTCACTATTGCTGCAATAACCAGTCCCGTAGAGATTAAGACAATCCGGTGCTTGGAATGCTGTAAGGGGTAAATATATTTACGGGCGCTGCCAATAACTTCTTCGCGGTGCGCTGCAACGGTGTCGTTGGTAATGCGCGGCACCCCCTCGCCCGAGGCATTAGCGGGCTGCCCGGCCGACAGTTTTTTTCGCTTTAGAATTTTATGGAGTTTAAGTTTAGGCTTCTTCATCTATATCTTCTTCATCTAATGTATCTTGTTGTTGGGCTGCGGTATCTGATGTATTAACGGTTCCAGGGAAAGTTGACCCGCCCGCTGAACCTGCTGATGTAATTATACCCTTGTCACGCAGAATCGTCGTTAGGCGTTTTTGAATTTTGGACGGATGATGAACATTATGAATGACTAAGTCACCCATGTAGGTCTGCATCATTATTGTACCAAATCCCAGCAGCGTTTCTTGCAGTCCGCTAATCTCGTAGTTAACCATCTGTATCTGATTGAGGGAGACATCCACTAAACTGCGGTGAAACATGCCTTTTTGACTGACTTGGATGAAGCGCTGGTCGGTAACAATAAAAACGCTGAAGTACCAGCCCAGCCACGAAGGGAACATTAGAAGTAAGCCCAGGATAATCCCTGCCCCAATGCTCCCGAAGAAGAAACCGAGGGACGGCGGGTTATTAGGCCGCACATAGGTCAGAATTCCTACATACAACACCGGTAACAGAATGCCGAGCATGCCGACGATGAGGCCTTTACGCATTACAACCGGGTGCTTACGGAAGATAAAAAGCATTTCTTCGTCGTCCAACTGATCGGCAAAGTATTTGTGTTTTACAGTCCGCGTTGCCGCTGCTTTGGCGTTTACCATAAGCAACATTGTAGCAAAACCACCTCTATTACACTACCTGGTGGGTCGTTATGTACGCCCTTCGGACCGTCTAACGCCCAAACCTCTATCCTCTGCTGTTGAATTAACATGCTTATTTGTTACAATTGTACTAAAGGAGAATACAATGCCTAAGATTTTACCAATATCAGACTTAAGAAATTATACTAATGTCCTCAGTCAAGTTGACGTTGACAAGCCAGTATACCTTACACGGAATGGTCGAGGTACATATGTGATTTCTAAGATAGACGACTATGACAAAGAGTCTACAGCCGAAGAACTACTCATGGGGATTAAAGATGCCGAGGAATATTCTCACGGCAAAAAGTCACTGTCAGTTAAAGAGGTTGCCAAGAGTTTTAAAATACAGTTATGACGGTAACGATACTAGCGTCAGCCAAGCGTGACTTGGACGCAATATTCACGTACATACAAGATGATTTACGTAATGATATTGCTGCAAGTAATACCGTTGCAAAGATATTGCACCGGGTTCAACCACTCGAAAGTTTTCCAGAAATGGGCTCAAGTTTAGCCGGTGTCAATCAGACGCTTGCTGGCTATAGATATCTATTAGTGGACAACTACCTGATCATTTATAAAATAGTCGATACGGAAATTCAGATTGTGCATATTCCTTATGCTCGCACCAATTACATACAATTATTGCAAGGATAGGTATGGTGCCCCCGAGAGGAGTCGAACCTCTAGCTTCTCCTTAGGACGGAGTTGTTTTATCCATTGAACTACAGGGGCAATTACCCTATTTTAACACCTTATCCAAGGTGTGAGGGGATCAAGATTAGCTTGACGTCTAAGCTTGACATTTGTGTAATTTGTATATACAATAGTATCTATTATGAGTAACTACACTGCAACGGTCATAAAAACAGGTAACTCCTTCGCATTGCGCGTTCCGAAAGCTTACGTTGAGGATGCCAAACTTACCCTAGGAGATAAGGCAGATTTAGCCTTGCCTGTTAAAAATCCTGTTCAGAATAATCAAAGAATCCAAGCCTTATGGAAAGAGCTTCAAGCTCTTTCGCCATTTGCCAGCATCGGAGATCCGGTTTCTTGGCAACGTCAAATACGCATGGATCGTCCTCTGCCGGGTAGAAAATCCGGCAAACTCACGGTTGTGGAGTAAGTTTAGTGGTTCTGTTTGATACAAACGTGTTTATATACTTGGGGTTAGGCCAAATTCACCTCTCTAAGATAGATGGCATAGAAGCCTGTTACGCCTCTATAACTAAAATTGAAACCCTCGGTTTTCAAGAAATTACATCTGTGGAACAACGTAAACTGAATCAAATATTGGATGCCTACCCCATGATTGGGCTAACTGAGTCAATTATTCAGCGGGCTATAGAACTGAGGCAAGATAAAAAAATGAGTTTGGGCGATGCGATCATCGCCGGCACAGCTCTTGAACAAAATTGCGCTCTTTGGACCGCCAACACCCGTGATTTTAGCCATATCGAGGGGCTAAAGTTATATGATCCGCTGAGTTAACCCGGTGGTGTTAAGAGTTACTTTTGGCGGGCTTTGGCCTGGGTGTAATGTTCGTGTGCGGCTTGATAGCTAAAGAGTTCTTCCGGGGTGAACCAGTGGGCGATTTCGGCCTGGGCTTCTGTGGGGTCACCAGAGGCGTGAATGAGGTTGGGGACACCAATTTTCTCTTTGTTGGAGTGTTCAAAACCCATATGCGCGAAGTCTCCTCTGACGGTGCCGGGTGCGGCTTTTTCGGGTTCGGTGTCGCCGACCATCTTCCGGACTTGGGATACGGCTTTGACACCTTCTAGAACAGCAGCAATTACCGGGCCCTCTTGCATCATCTCCAGAGTAACGCTGAATGCGTCTTCGCCCCTACGAGATACCATTTTGCTAATATTTTCATAGTGATGATAAAAGTGTTCACGGTCCGGTTGGAACATTTTGGTGGCCACAATTTTGAGGCCGACTTTTTCAAACCTGGTAAGAATTTCGCCTACAATGCCTCTTTTGACGGCATCGGGCTTAAGGATTATTAATGTTTGTTCCATAAGCCAAGTATAACAGATGTAACCCCTGTTGTCAGCCACAGTGACGTCGCCGGGCGTCGTACAATGACATACCCTAAACAATGGATTACACTATACGTATGCAATTTGAAAAAGCTAAAACCGATTTTTTAGAATACCTGGAAATTGAACAAAATCGTTCCCAGAAGACTATCGCGAATTATGACCACTACTTGACGCGGCTAGTAGATTTTGCCGGAGATATTAGCGTGGCTCAGATAAACGCCGAACTGATCCGTAAATGGCGGCTATGGCTAAACCGACTGGGGACGAATACCTCTGATGAACTCCAAAAAACTACTCAAAATTACCATTTAATTGCCCTACGCAGTTTTTTGAAATACTGTGCTAAACGCGACATCACTGCCCTGCCTGCCGATAAAATAGAGTTGGCCCGAACTGTTCGTAAGCAAGTAACATTCTTAAATGGTGATGAAATTGATCGCTTATTTGCTCAACCTGATATTACTGCTTTGGCAGGATTACGCGACCGAGCAATTTTAGAACTCTTATTTAGTAGCGGGCTGCGGGTTTCGGAGTTAGTGGGGCTGGACCGCGACCACGTGAACCTTAAACGCCGCGAGTTTATGGTGCGTGGAAAAGGCCAAAAGGACCGGCCCATTTTTATTAGCCAGGCAGCCGCCGATTGGCTGCAACGGTATTTAGGTGAACGTCAAGATACCACCCGCCCCCTGTTTATCCGCTACAGTGGCAGCAAAAAAATTGACCGCTCCGGAAACTTCCACCGCTTGACGGCTCGAAGCATACAACGGATGATAGCCCGCTATGCTTTACTTGCCGGAATTACTAAACATGTCAGCCCGCATACTATGCGGCATTCGTTTGCCACTGATCTGTTAATGAACGGTTCTGACTTACGATCTGTCCAGGCCCTTTTAGGCCATAGCAACATATCGACGACTCAAATTTATACGCACGTCACCGACCCGCACTTGAAGGCGGTCCATGAGAAATTTCATAGGAAGGGCTAGAGGAAACTATTGTATATCACGGTTTAATTGGATTACATACTGGTTCATCGAAACCGAGAGGTATACCTGGAGCCAAACTGCCTCCACTTGGCTGAGCTTGAATAAGTTTACAAATTCCTTCTACAGACTCTACTGCATACTCGGGATAGGACGCGTCGGGGGCACTACCAACTCGGACTTGGAGGCGCTTTACTACGTCTGCTACTTTTCCTGTTACGTCAATCAATGTTTGAGCACCTTTAATTTTAAGGGTTCCGACGCCACTTTGGGGAGTTGCTACAATATTTACAGCTGTCGAGTTGTAAACTGACTTAAGCCTCAGGAAGAGTTTTGATGAATTATCAACCTTGATTGTTACATTACAGAACTTTCCAGTGAGCGCACTAGCCGTGGTGCTACAAGCACCCGGTATTATCGGGGCCCTCCCGTTCACAGTTGCGTCAAAAGGTGTAGGAGTAGAAGCTGGAGGCGGAGAATCTAGCGAGGGGTAAAGAAAAGGCGTCATAGTGCTGTCTGAAAGCGTATCACGGGTAAAAGCACCGTTACCGCCATTTGTTATATCCATCCTTAAGACGCCGGTATTATTTCCCCAGCCTGCAGCGTTATTTGGCGGAAAATCGGTGTTGCCACTTGGCCTAAAGGCAGTGCTGCCACTTTTGTCATTCCACCCTATAACAAGATTAAAAGCGGTGACTGACATCCCCGCAGCATCTGAAACTTCCATCTCTGAATATACCGATTTGGTAGTGGATACATCATTAAACACAATATTATCAATATCGTGGTCTATTAGCACACAGCTGTATGAGCCAACCGCCGAAATGCCCCCTAACCCCAAGGAACCGTCATTACGAATAACCCCAGAGAATGCTTCGGTATTATCTGAGGCCAGAAAATCGAGATTAGGCTTTGTGAAACTGGGTGCTGGATCACTGACGCAACTAGGTTTATTAGTTGTATTGTAGTTTGGAAGTGTAAGACTTGTATTAGTAATAGCCTTCTTTGCATCATTTATACCAGCTTCAGCAAGGTATAGAGCCTGCCTTGATAATTGGTTGTCTAAAGCTTGGCGTTGCTCGCGTCGCGCCATCCTCGCTAAACCAAGTGAAGTTAAGCTAATGATAATTAAGAAGAGTATGGTGACTGTTATAGCAACAATTCCATCTTCGTTTTGCATTAAGGCACGTTTTACCGCCATTGGTTTACTCCTAATTTAAGTTCTGCCACATCACAAAATTGACCACCTTGGTTGCTACTGACACAACCTGTAATATACTTATCGCTGTCGTGCGTAAAAATATCATCACCACCTGCATCGCCTAATGCTACCCCGGCATCAACGCTCCAGAAGAACGGGTTAGTACCTAAATTTTCCACGTTAAATTTGCTTAACTGCATTCCTGAGGCCACTAATTCTCGACCACCTGAGCTAGGGGGTCCACTTGCCGGATTCATTTCTAATGCCGTAGGAATGACACAGCTGGAACTGCCCTTGTTGTCTACCCATAGAGCGTGTTGATTGCCACTAACCTTTTTATTCTTTGCATACCAATATCTGGTTTGCCCCACACAGACTGCTCCTCGCTCATACAGAGTACCGGCGGGGTCAGCCGAGGTAGAAAGAGCTGTAGGCGTTTTTAGAACCTGAATAGTCCCAGATGTATATTGAATATTTCGACTTATACCAGTAGTTATATCGCGAACTGTCTCCTGGGTTCTAGAGCTGGATACTCCCTTATAAAAAAGTTTGCCTATTTGTAAAGAGACAGTAGCTATTAAAAGCAAAAGCATTGCCAACACACTGGTAGCTATCATTAGTTCAATAATCGTAAAGCCAGCTGAATTATTCTGTTTCATAAACTTGGATGTTGCCTGTACATTAGGGGTACTACTGAAAAAGCACGCTCGTTGCCGTAACCCCCAGCTCCGTATCTTCCGCTCAAAACATACCACTCATCTAAAAAGCTGTACTCATCACGAGTAGCAGGTGCTGGATCATTAGACGCATACGGGTGGTACACTATGCCGGTTCGATATGGGTGTGTTAGGTCAACAGTATCTGGAGTGGTAGGTGGTGGACTCCCAAAACCAGTTCCATCCATATAAAACTCACCTGATTGATTAACGGCACAAGCGGGATCTCTTGGATCCGTTATGTTAGCAAAAACTTGTTTTTTATTAGTTATACAGAATGCGCGGTTTGTGGCATTGGCTGGCACAGGGACAATCGACGGAGCCGGCAAAAACCCGCTTATTTTGTCATAAAAATCATTTTGCGGATCATTATTAAGTTCATTCTTTAGAAGTTCAAGCTCAGTCTGGCCCAGGCTAAGCATTTCGCCGCGTTCTTGTGCATCACGAATTTGGTATAATGACCGCCTGGCTGTGCCATAGCTAATAGTTAAGCCACCACTGACAATTGCTAGGCATATCAGCACTTCTACAATGGTGTCCCCAGTTTGCTTAAGTTTTTTTATGTTGAACAATTTAGTGTCCCTCCTAAAATATTGTTTGCAGCAGTATCGGCATCATCTATATGTAAACTGGTAGTATTTGAATCTCCATTTTCACCAATAATCAAAGCGGCAACCTTACCTCCACTACCCTGCTGCAAGCATATTACTATCTTTTTGGCCAAGCCGGCATCTGCATCGGCAGTAGCTGTAACCCAACCCGAAGCACCGTCCACCACACTAGCCGGATCTCCACCGGAAGATCCGTCAGTTGTCCCCTGTACAGGTAATACTGTTACCAATCCGTTATTTTGGGGGTTTAGGGGATTATTAGAATTGGTAAATGAGTTAAAGAATCCTATAGCCCAGACCGAATATGGCACAGGTGCAGTTGTTTTAAACCGAATAGATTTAACATTCAATCCTCCTTGAATCGTAAACGACTCACGAAGAGCATCGGATCCAGTTGGAATAACCGGTAGTGCTTGGGCAAAATTCTCAGGGTCTTTACCACTAGCATTCAAACGACGCCCTACTGTGGTATATACTTCGGCTCTATCCCAATTTGAACCATATTGGACTACTTTACCAAGAAATACGCACTTCTCGTGACTCCCCTGAACTGTATTGTCATCAGCCGGTGCACCGATGCCAAAGGAGGGTGGAGAGGTTGGAGAACTAGGAGTGGCGACGGTACAAACATAATTACCGGATTTCTGGGGGAAGTTACCATTACGAATATCATTGATGCTGTCGTCAATGGCGGCTTGGAAGTCGCGCACTCCTTGAGCAAAATTTGCCTTATTCTGTTGACCGTTGATCATCACCATTGCTACCACAAATAGTATCCCTGTTACCGCCAAGAATATCATTACTTCTACAATCGTGTAACCACTGGCGGTTGTACCACCCTTCATGAGAGATAGTATAGCATAAGCAACATACTAGGTGAGTAGAAAAATTCGGTTATACCAATCTATTGTCTGGGTACCATATAAAACTACAAATACACTGGCAGTTATTAAAAAAGGCCCAAAGGGTAGCCGGGTTGTCGTTTTAGCTTTATGTGTTAGTAATAGAGGTACCGCTATCACTGTACCTATGAGGGAACCTAAAAATAAAGTAAGAATACTATGGCTCGGTAGGCCAACTAACAGCCCCAGTAAGAACCCTAACTTAACGTCACCGCCACCGATCCATTTTCCATTGGATACCTGGAATAATATCCAGAATAAGCCACCTAAGAAAATTACAGATACCAGATTATCCAATGCTGCCCGTAAAGGGTTCGTAGCACCCGCAATATTGACTAAGCTATAGGCCACCGCCGGAATAAACAGTGGGAATAAAATACGGTTGGGAAGTAGCATCCAACGTAAATCATAAATAAATAAAGCCATCAAGCCTACCAAAGTTATAAGCCAGAGTATAAGGCCTGTTGTGTGACTAGCGTTAAATGGATGAGACCACGCATAGTAGGACAACACGAAAAGTGCTGAAGTGGATAGTTCTACCAACGGATATTGTGCTGAAATACCTTTCTTGCAGTATCGGCACTTGCCTTTCAAAGCAACCCAGCTCATTACCGGCAAAAGATCATACCAGGCAAGCGTATGCTTGCAGTGAGGGCACATAGACCGCCCTTTGGCGATAGATAACTCTTTACGTAGTTTCTTGGTTTTCTGCTGCTCGTGGATACGCCAAACGAGCGCGTTCACAAAACTCCCTGCACATAGGCCTAGCAATATAAGCACAACAATAATCATTACTTTAATAGTAACATACGAAAAAGCGGGCATTAATGCCCGCTTTAATTTTTAGTTACTGTTAATTACTAGTTGTCTTGGCAAACTGATTGAGTACCGGAAGATGTATCAACGCTGTAAACGGCCGCTGTGCTGCGCGATGAAGCACCACTTCCACCAACATCGTTACCTGCAGCATTACATTTGCCTCCTAATCGGATATATACCGTACTGGCAGCTGGTGGTACTGGAGGAGTTCCTGTAGTAATTGCCGTATTAGATGCCATTACATTAACATCCCCAAGCGGAATCGCAGTTGTCAAAGGTGTAGTTGCAGTAGCCGTGCCACTTTTGTAGAAGCCAAGTTTTGCATTTGCAAGCATGTTTGATGCACCTAAGTGGTCAGTTGGTAACTGGCCACTGTTGTTATTAGTGTACTCAGTTATTGCACCTAAGATGGATGCTACGTCATTCTTACGGCTAGTATTTCGGCTGTTACGTTGCAAGGCAGGAACTGCCAAGAACACGATTAATAGAATTAATCCAGCAATTGCCAGAACGATCAAGACTTCGATAATGGTGAAGCCCGCTGTTTGTTTACGTAGTTTGTTTAGCATTATGCAAATGCCCCCTTTGCAGTTTGATTATTATACTTATGGTTAGATGATACGCTACCGTGAGTAAAAAGCAAGCCTTATTAAGCTTTTCCACAGCTCGTTTACTTAATTATGGTCTGATTGGCCAAACCATAGATCGGTAATAATACCGCTGCAACAACCGCAAAAGCTACTACACCCAAGATAACCATTAATAACGGTTCGATTATAGTAGAGACCGTCTTAATCTCGTTATCAACTTCTCTTTCATAGTAATCCGCAACTTTAGAAAGCATGGCCTCTAAAGACCCGGATTGTTCACCAATACGAATCATATTTGGGACGAGCTCAAGAAAGTTAGAATCGTCAGTAATTGAGTCCGAAAGTGCCTTTCCCCCTTTGACTTTTTCGGAGGCGGCTTTTAAAGAATCTGAAATATGTACATTATTTATAGATTTAGCTGTTATATCTAAAACTTGTAATAGCGGTACACCGCTCGATACCAGCGTCTGTGACGTCCTGGCAAAGCGAGCCATGTAAACCTTCATGAACAAGCCACCAAACGGCCAAGCCTTCATTTTTACTTTGTCCACAACTCTTTTACCCGCTAGAGTACGAGCCCATCGCGAAGTAAATATTCCCCCAACCACGAAGAGGATAATAACCAACCACCAAAACTTAGTAACAAAGTGCGAAACAGCGAGCATTATTCGAGTTATTAGCGGTAGTTGGGCGCCGGCTATCCCCTTATACAAGATTTCTACCTGCGGTAATACCTTTACAACCATGAAGCCCACTACTGCCACCATCACAAAGATAACTACGGCCGGGTAGACCATAGCTCCTCGGACCTTACTCAGGATTTCGGCATCTTTCTCTTGCTGATTGGCAATCCGTTCTAGTGCAGCATCCAGCGTACCTGAAGCTTCCCCAGCTGCCACCATGCTTATAAATATTTCATTGAAAACTCTCGGGTGTTTACTGAGCGCGTTAGAAAATGAAGCACCGGCCTCTACATCGGTGATGACCTGATTAATAATGGCTTTAAATGATTTATTCGTTGCTTGCTTACCAACACTTCTTAAGCTTTGTACAAGGGGTAATCCAGCATTAATCAGTGTAGAAAGTTGCCGTGAAAAAAGAATTTTATCCTTCGCTTTAATACGGTTTAAATATTTACCAAAACCTTTACTGGTATCGTTGTCTAAACTTAGCTTGAGGGGAGCTAGACCTTGTGCTTTAATTAATTTACTAGCAGCCTGCTCGTTATCGGCCTGCACTGATGATTTAACGGTTTCCCCTGTTTTGGCGTTCTTAGCGGTGAAGTTATATGTCAATGGCATGGTTGTTATTAATTCCTCATTAGCCTATCTAATTCATCTAGGTCGACGGCGTAGTTCCGAGCCTCATCGTAGGTAATAGTCCCTGCATGGATTAGTGAAGCCAGAGTTTTGTCCATAGATTGCATGCCAAACTCTGCACCCGTCTGGATGACGGCTTCTAACTGGTGGCTTTTGCCTTCACGTATGATGTTTCGAACGGCCGGAGTAGCAATCAGAATTTCTGCTGCCGCCACTCGCCCGCCGCCGATAGAAGGCAGTAACCGCTGTGAACAGATTGCCATTAAGATATTTGAAAGCTGAGCTCGAATCTGAGGTTGTTGGTGGGGTGGAAACACATCAATCATACGATCAATACTTTGAGCCGCCGAGTTGGTGTGCAAAGTAGCAAAAACCAGGTGACCAGTTTCAGCAATCGTAATAGCCGCTGCAATGGTCTCAAGATCACGCATTTCCCCAATGAGTACGACATCTGGGTCTTCCCGCAAACAGGAGCGCAGAGCTGCCGAGAACGAGTAGGTGTCATAGTGCACTTCTCTTTGAACAATGACTGATTTCTTAGATTTATGGGTGAACTCAATTGGATCTTCGATGGTAATAATGTGCGAAGCACGTTCGTCATTAATTTTATGGACTAAAGCGGCCAATGTAGTGGACTTACCCGAACCGGTTGGCCCCGTTACAAGTACTAACCCGCGGGGGTAGTCTGCAAATTTATTAGCAATTTGCGGTAAACCAAGTTGCTCAATAGTTAGAATTTCGTTAGGGATTAAACGGAGGGCTGCCGCCAAGTTGCCGCGCTCATGGAATGCATTCACCCGAAAACGCCCTAGGTCACCAAAAGCAAAACTGAAGTCAAATTCTTTATCTTTAAGCAAAATTTGCTTTTGATCTTCATCGAGGATTGCAAAAATAAGGAGTTCAATACTTTCTTCGGTTAACGGATCAGTCCCGGAAACGGGCATCAACGCACCATCTACCCGAAGCATTGGCTGCAAGCCTACTTGTAAGTGAAGGTCGGAGGCCTTCTTTTTAATAACTTCTTCGAGTAGTATTTCTATTCTTGGTTGTGCTAACATTTCCACCCCTATTTTATAATATCTATTTAAGCAGCATCGGCGGCTGCGACGCGGTTAACCTCTGTTATGGTTGTTTCTCCGTTGAGTGCTTTCAGGTAGCCGTCTTCGCGCATGATAAGCATTCCCTGCTCTTCTTGGGCAGCTTTTTGAATATCGCCGCTCGAAGCTCGCTTGATTATCAGATCTTGAATCTTGTCGGAAACCTCAAAGACTTCAAACAGGCCCATTCTACCTTTGTATCCGCCGGGGCTATCGGCGCTATCTTGGCCCTTAAACAAAGTATAAGCTTTTTGGTCTTTAAGTGGCAAGTTTTCATAGCCTAAATCTTTGGCCGCAGCGGCTATGTCCTTGTCACTAGCAGGCAGATATCGGCCAATAGACTTGCGGACACCCTCCGTTTCGGCGATGTCCGACTGATAACTTTCTTTACCAGCACCTATCTTGCGGACTAGTCTTTGGCCAATAACAGTATGCACGGTAGAGGCTATTAAGAAGGGCTCGACCTCCATATCGAGCAAACGGGGCAAAATACCTGCAGCTGAATTAGTGTGCAATGTAGAGAAAACTAAGTGCCCGGTGAGCGCTGCTTGAATAGCTAATGTTGCGGTTTCTTTATCACGAATTTCTCCGACCATCACCACATCGGGGTCTTGGCGTAGTACCGAACGCAGACCCGTAGCAAACGTAAGCCCGATATCCGGATTAACTTGAATCTGGTTAATGCCATCCATTTTATATTCAACAGGGTCTTCCAGTGTAACGATGTTGATATCATCACTCTTAATTTCTTGGAGCAATGCATACAGCGAGGTCGATTTACCCGAGCCAGTAGGACCTGATGTAAGAATCATGCCGTTGGGTCGTTTAAGGCCTTCCCGGATGGTCCTGAGGGCCCTACCCCGATAACCCATATCTTCTAACAAAAGGCTGGTGCCGGTTTTGTCTAGCAAACGAATTACGACTTGTTCACCCCAGACCACCGGAGATATTGCAATACGGAGGTCAATAGTACTCTTGCCGGTATTAATACTAAATTGACCATCTTGAGGTATGCGGTGCTCATCTATTTTTAAGTTGGATAAGATTTTTACTCGGGATATTAAAGGCGGTTCGGTGCTTTTGGGAAGCTTCATTATTTCGCGTAAAATTCCGTCAATTCGACACCGAATTTTTAAAAACTTCTCTTGGGGTTCAATATGTATATCGCTAGCTCGGTGTTTAACTGCATAACTGAGGACACTAGACAGAATTTTACTGATTGGTGAATCTTGAACAGCCTCCAGATTTTCTACCCGACCAATACTTCCAATTATGTTATCTGCCTGGCCTTCAAGAGCTTCTTCCAAACCTTTTATGCCGCCTGAACCAGATTTAAGGTCATCAAAACTACTGGTATCTACACTCTGGCCATACTCAGCTAGTACTTTTTTAATTCCTTCTTCACTGGCTGCATACACTTTGAGTGGACGGCCAATCTTGTTAGATAAAAAGTCTACCGCTTGGACATTATCGGCGTCGAGCATGGCTACAACTAAACGGTGTTGCATCTCGCCAAGTGGAACTGCCATGTACCGTTCAGCAATATCCTGAGGTAAAAGTTCCAATACATCTTCGGATACTTTGGCATTACTCAAGTTTACATACGGCACCTTATTTGCCGAAGCTATTGCCTTAGTGAGTGCCTCGTTACTCACATGCCCCTCGCTAACTAATAGTGAGAATATGGGGGTCTTGCTCGATTCTGCTTTACCTATTAATTCATCAAGCTTTGATTGTACTAAAACGCCATCTTTCACTAAGCTGGCTTCTACCTGCTGCTGAGTATGTGTCGAAAGGACGCTCATGAATTAGCTCCTATCTAAACGGTGTAGCGTTGGAACTATCACCAATCTGGATTAACTTAGTTGGGTTAACAGATTGAGCATTGAAGTACTTTGCATCCGGTTTATTAAATTCGCTAGAGATCTTCTCTACAACTTCAACTTTTTGGGGATGCTTGCTTGGCGAACTAACAAAGATGTTAGCCACAAAATATGAAATGGTACCGCTAACAGCGATAATAACTAACATCAGGGCGATATCTTTCTGCTTCATGGCTTAACTACCTCTTCTTTAATATTAAGTGTTTTGGCCGGCCGATAAGACGTGGAGGCAGTGACACTAACACTTAAATCCGTTTCGTTGCCAGAAAATGTTACGGTTTTTACTTGTATTGGTCTGATCGATCGCTCTAATAAGCTGACGAAGTTCTTAACAGACGCATATGAACCTGATACACCAAGAGAAATCGGAATTTCGACAGGTTCAGTAGCAACACTTTGACTTTGGGCGACCTCATCATCGGAACCTGTTATTGAATTGACCTTAATACCACTATTGGTAAGTAATTTGTCTATGCTGGTGGCAAGTGCTGGGAAGTCGTATTTACTGGGCAAGGCATCCAAAACAATTCGTGCATTATCGCCATCGTGATCTCCTGTGCCGCCAGAGCTACCACCAATTATATTTTGTGCCTGATCAGCGAATGCCTGATATTGTACCTTAAGAGTACTCACACTGTCTAAATCTTCTTTAAGCTGTTTTTTAGCGGTGTTTTGTGCCTTTATGACCTTAGATTGGTAAGATCGCTGAGCTAGTAAGGCTTTACAGAAAATCAACGAAGAAACAACGATGAATGCCGTAATGCCCACAACCAATACTATAGTGGCATTAGCTTTGTCTATCTGAAGTCTTTTAGTAGTATTCTGTAAGTTTGCCATATTTTTACTGCGCCTTGTTAGTTGATGGAGTAGCTGGAATAGTATCGAACAGATTAGAAGGCTTCTCTGTTTCTGATCGTGTAGTTATTCTCTTAGGTACCGAAAGGCTGACATTTTTAGTACCATCAAAGATAATCGGGTCTACCTTTAATGTGGTTGAATACGTTGTAGACTTGCCTTTAGAATTGCCGGCACTTATGCCGAATGATCCTAACACTACTTGGTTAAATGCGAATTTTTCTCCATCCTGACCTTCAATTTTGTAGGTTGTAAACTTGAGTGTATCCACAAATTTGTTCACTGTGCCAATGGTATCGGCATCTCCAGCCATATTAATTGTTCCCTGAGCAAAATCAACAGCTATGCTGCTAACCGTAAGATTATTCGGGGTAACTTGCGGTAAATAGGTGAAAAGTCGGGAAGTAACTGGTTTTTTATCATGCAATTTACCAAGGCTATTAAGCTGATTCTGAACGGTTAATATTTTATTTAGATCCTTGGTTTGCTTGAGCTGATTAATTGAATCTTTAATTTCCTGTTTATTACTGCTAATGACGTGTTTTTGCCAGACACCAACCCCTAAAAACATTACCACTAGCAGCGCAAGTGCCGCTCCCGCAATTAAGATAGCAGTCGTAAATACCTGCCGCTTCA
>JBKJPJ010000032.1:0-7758 GCA_046595225.1 Saccharimonadales bacterium (SeqCode) | reverse complement strand
ATACTAATTTCGAAGATAATACCGTAACGTTTGGCAGCACGCTCTATTACCGTGTTCGAGCTTTTGATGAGGCCGGGAATACCTCGGAATATTCTACAGCTCAAGTAACTACCAGTGAGTTTTCGGCTAATGCCTACGCCAATCAAGACAGTACCGTAGATTCTGAAGATGGGGTAGTGACCGTGTTGATTCCTTCGGGTGCCATATCGGAAGATGCTTTCTGTGGGATAAAAGTAGTGAATAACGTTCTGTCGCCCGATATTGATGGCTATCAATTGGCCAGCGGCTCCTACGAAGTCAGCTGTCGTAAAAAAGATGGTACGGTGTTGAGTAACTTCGACAAGACCTTAAGTACAACCGTCAAATTGGGCAGTAAACCACTCAAAAAAGCCGGTAAATTGGCTTACTATGGTCAAAAAGATACTAACTGGGAAAAACTAAGTGTTACGAGCCATAACAAAAAGGCCAAGACCGACACCGTAGACCTTAGTGGCCACCAAATTTTTACTATTATGAAGCAACATAAAAAGAAGTCGGTTTTGCTGATTATCTTCCAGGTATTCTTGATACTGGCTCTTATTGTGGGTGCCGTCCTTGGCTTCTTGCGCTTCAAGCAGCGCCGGCAATTACAAGGTCAATATGACGATTACTTACACAAGTCCCGCGGTTATTAAATTAGTACCGCATGGCGCCTCCCCAAACCCTTGACCAACAGAGGTAGTTAAGCTATACTAGCCTAGCTATTAGCAACTTCAGGCTACTGCACTTTTAGCGAGTAGCCGTTAACCAACAGAAGGAGACTAGGATGAACCAATATGAATTGGCAGTGCTATATCACCCTGATTTAGAGGTAGATTTAAGCAAGGCCGAACAAAAAATAACAAAATTAGTCACCGATAACGGTGGTAAAATTGTGGCTACCGACAATTGGGGCAAGCGTAAACTGGCCTACCAAATTAAAAAACAAGAACACGCTATGTACGTCTTTTACACCTTGGAATTAGAGGCTGATAAGCCCAAAAAGTTAGAAGCTGCGCTTAACATTACCGATGAAGTCATCCGTTATCTGTTAACGCGGCCTGATCTCAAGGCTATGGCCAAGGCAGAATTACTCAAAGCCGAAAAAGCTAAAAAGGCTGCCGAGCGGGGTGATCGTGCAGATGACGACAAAGAAGATAGAGACGAAGAAGATTAACAACTTCTTAAAGTACTTGCATCCGATTTTACGGGGCAGTACGCTAGAAGTATCAACATAACTAACGGGCACTAGCGGGACGTAGTTCCTACAAGAGGAGGGGTCAATATGGCCAGATCATTCAACCAAGCAGTACTAATGGGGAACTTAACGAGAGATCCTGAGTTGCGGCAAACGCCCAACGGGCAGAGTGTGTGTAGTTTTAGCCTAGCGCTCAATCGTAGCTACAAAGGCGGCGATGGCGAATGGCAAGAAGTTACCGACTATGTAGATATTGTTGCCTGGGGACCCTTAGGTGAGCGGGTGGCGCAATATGTTACCAAGGGTCGGCCTGTTCTAGTGAGTGGCCGTTTGCAGAGCCGTAGCTGGGAGCAAGATGGTCAAAAGCGCAACAAAGTAGAGATTGTGGCCCAAGATGTAACGTTCCTTGGTGGCAGAAATGAAAACGGTGGTGGTGGCGATGCAGGTGGCAGCGCTGACGGTGAAAATGAGCAATCGGCCCCCTCTGCTAAACCAAAAGCATACAAAAAAGCTAAAGATGACGTCGTTATTGAAGACATTGGTGATGAACCGATCAATTTAGACGACATTCCATTCTAATAGAAGACGGTAACAATACAATTCAGTTCAATAACAAGGGTGGATAAGGAGATTACATAATGGCAAAGATATTTAAATACCGGACCGATGTTCCATTTTTTGACTACAAAGATTTTAAGACTTTGCAGCGCTACGTGAACGTCTACGGGCAAATCGAAACACGTAAGAAGACGGGGCTCACCGAAAGCCAGCAACGTCGTTTGTCGACGGCTATCAAACGAGCCCGACACATCGCCCTCTTACCATTCGTAGCCAGTAACTAGGCAACCGATGGCATTAGGGGTAACCGATCTTAAGAAAGGACAGATTTTCCAACTGGACGGCACACCGTACCGGGTGATTGAATATGCCCAAAAAGTGATAGGTCGGGGCGGCTCAATTGTGAATGTTAAAATCAAGAGCCTAACTGATGGTAAGATGCTGGATAAAACCTTTAAAGGTAACGAATCTATTGAAGCTGCCGATGTAATGAATCAAACGGTTCAATTTTTGTACAGCGATGCCAAAACATTCTATTTTATGGATCAAACCAGCTATGAGCAATTCGAGATTCCGGCCGGTATTATTGGCGACCATGCCGGCTATTTGAAAGAAGGCGATACGGCCATTGCCCAGATGTTCAATGGTTCGGTGATTACCGTAGAACTTCCCAAAAATGTACCCTTAAAAGTAACTTACACCGAAGACGCGGTCAAAGGGGACACCAGTTCGTCGATTACTAAAATTGCCGAACTAGAAACCGGCATTAGTATTAAAGTCCCGGCATTCATTAAAACTGGTGATTTAATTTCGGTGGATACTGCTACCGGTACTTACCGCGAACGAGTAAAAGAATAAAGCCGGGCGGCTTATGAAACAGCGGCTTGATCAAACATTGGTAACCTTGAAGCTAGCTCGTACCCGAAGCCAGGCAGAGAACCTTATTAAACTTGGCCAGGTGAAGGTGAACGGGCAACCTGCAACCAAGCCGGCTTTCCAAACCTCTGAAGCGGATAAAGTAGCGCTTTTGACAACCACGCAATATGTGTCTCGGGCGGGGCTTAAACTGGCTTCGGTGGCTGAACTAATGGAACTGGATTTTAGCGGTAAAACTGTGCTGGACGTGGGGAGCAGTACCGGCGGTTTTACCGATTACGCCCTGCAGCACGGAGCTCTAAAAGTAATTGCCGTAGATGTAGGAACAGACCAATTGCACCCAACGCTGCATAATAATCCGCTTATTGAACTGCATGAGCAAACCGATATCCGCTCGCTCCATAAATTATCTAATACACCGGATATTGTAGTCATCGATGTTTCGTTTATATCACTCTGCGACATTTTGCCCCATATTGCACAGCTGGTGGGCCCGGGGGCGCAAATAGTGGCAATGGTCAAACCCCAGTTTGAGGCTGGTTCGACCACTAAACACAAAGGGGTGATTAAAAACGAACACCTACGGCGGGATATTTTAAAAGGCTTTGAACTATGGGCCCGGCAATATTTTGTACTTATCAATAAAGCTGATTCCCAAGTTGCGGGTGCAAAAGGCAACCGTGAGCGTTTTTATCTTCTGAAGGCCTTCTGAAGCCTTGGCAGAAATAGTATACTGAAGTGAATGGTTAGAATTGCAAGATAGATAAGGGTGGGAAACAGATAGATGTATTTTCAAAGCCGAGCCCAAGCCGGCCGTTTGTTAGCAAAAAAATTGGAGCCATATACGCCTAAAAATTGTGTGGTAGTAGCCCTCAACAGGGGCGCAGTAATTGTGGGGGCTCAAATTGCCATGCAGTTGCATGCTAATTTAGTGCTATTGCTCACTGAAAATATTACGCTGCCAGGGCTCAATGACTCTTTTGCAGCACTCAACACCAATAACATGATGACTTATAATAAGGCCTTTTACAGTGGGGAAGTAGAAGAATTAACTTCAGAATACTATCATTTTATTGAGCAGCAGCGGATGGAAAAACTCCATAAGCTCCATGCCTTACTGGGCGCCGAGGGCGAAATTAAACCAGAGTTATTAAACCGACACATTATAATTCTTGTTTCTGACGGTTTGGCAACCGGCTTTTCGCTGGATGTTGCCATGGATTATCTAAAAACAATCCGTTCCCGCAGTATTGTAGTAGCTTCGCCTATCGCCAGTGTGGCGGCCGTGGACCGTATGCATTTGGTGGGCGATGACGTCGTCTGCCTGGATATCCGCGAAAACTACTTTACCACCGACCATTATTACGAAGATAACACGCTGCCAGATACCGAGAGTTTATTTAAAATTATCAAAAATATATCCTTGAGCTGGATGATCGCTCCTGTACCTACACGTTGAATCTAAATTCTACGATGTCGCCAGGCCGCATAACGTAGTCCTTGCCCTCGGTTCGCACTTTACCGGCTCCTTTAGCAGCGGTTTCTGAACCCGCGGCCATCAGATCATCATAATCAACCACTTGGGCAGCAATAAAGCCACGCTCAAAGTCACCGTGAATAACACTGGCTGCTTGCGGGGCAGTCGCCCCCTTAGGGATTGTCCAAGCCCGGACTTCATCTTCGCCCGCAGTCAGGTAGCTTTGCAGTCCCAAGCTGTGATAGGCAGCATGAATCAACTGGCTGAGGCCTGATTCTTGGACTCCATAGCTTTCTAATAGTTCCTGTTTATCTTCCGTTTCCAGACCTCTTAGCTCGCTCTCCAACTTAGCAGACACAAAAATAGCTTCAGAAGGGGCCACTAAACTGGCTAGTTCAGTCTGTTTCACCGTATCTGTTAACCCCTGTTCATCGATGTTGAACAGGTAGATCATCGGCTTCATGGTAAGGAGTTGTAACTCCTGCAACATCCAAGACCACTGTTCAGGGGTAAAATCGGCTTGTTGGGCTTGCAACGGGGTACCACTGTCGAGTATCTGTTGCGCCTTTTCTGCAACAGAGGTCAGGGGTTTGTATTTAGGGTCAGTTTTAGCATCCTTTTGGAGGCGCGGTATGCGGTTTTGGAGGGTCTGCAAGTCCGCTAAGATTAATTCAGTATTTATGACGCCTATGTCCGAATCGGGGGTGGCAGAAGGGTCTACATGTGTCACATCGGGGTCAGCAAAGGCCCGTACAACCTGACAAATAGCCTGGCAATTACGAATATGGCTGAGGAACTTATTTCCTAAACCTTCACCTTTACTAGCGCCAGCTACCAGCCCGGCGACATCTACAAAGGTAACAGAGGCAGGCACAAGCTTCGGGCCTGGCTTGGAGGACTGGTATAATGCGGCTAGTTTATAGATACGCTCATCTGGAATAGGCACAATACCCGTATTTGGCTCTATAGTCGCAAAAGGATAATTCGCCGCTAAGATGTTGTTATCTGTTAAAGCATTAAAAAGCGTAGATTTACCGACGTTTGGCAGGCCGATAATTGAAATTTGAAGAGAACTCATGACCTCTAGTGTAACAGATAGGAGATAGTACTAAAGCATTAGCAGAATTGTATTGACAATACGACATCTTACTGCTATAATACCCCATGCTACACTTTGAGAGTGTGGATGCACCTTCGTAATCATGAGGCAATGAAACACCCGCCGTAAACTGGTCGCTTGGCGTGTGTGGAGCGAATAGCGAAACCGGCGTATATGATGATGGGTACATATAAGTACATGTAATTAGTACATACATATATAGCTTGGTTTTAGACCAGGCTTTTTTAATACATTCGTCATTTGCAAAACTCGTGAAAACGAAGGTGTGTCTACCCCAACGGTTGTACGCACTTTGACAGATCAGACAGTTGTGATTCCTTCGGATGGAGCACTTTGTTCATATAGGTGTAATCAATATGATTACAAACCTAGGTGGGCAGGGTGCTCCAATCGCAAGTAGAGTCACATAACATGCAATACGCAATACATTACCAACCCCCAGTACCATCCCTAACCTTACCCGCACATACCAAGACCTTTGGAGGTCCTGCAATGAGCAAGTTCCGTAAGCTTCTGGCTTCACTGGCTATTGCCGGTGTCGCAACAACCATGGCGGCCGCTCCGGCGTTCGCAAGTCACAAGTCCGACAACCAGAACATCCAAGTTGACACCGCAACGGTGCCGACTCCGACCACAACCGTACCAGTCATTATCGACCCGCCGATTCCGGTGGACGATGGTGCAAGTGACGAGCACGACTTCGTTCCTTCGGGATCGATCATTCAGAGTGGCTGCGACACCGCTTCCACGGTGACTACCGTCACCCTGAGCTACGTCACTGGACAACACCCAGCGGCTCTCAAGAACCCCCGGTGGATCGTCGACGGCAATAACCCGATCTTCGTCACCAATGGTGACCCGATCACGGTTACGGTCGATGAAAGCATCGCACTCCACGTCGCCCAGTTGGTGCACAACAACGCCGACCCGGACGACATTAAGACGGTCAACTTCGATCAGCCCAGCTGCCCGATCGACCACCCGGCAGAGCCGCAAACAGTTCGCATCGACCAACCAGTCGTGCACTGTGACACTGCAACGAACATCGTGAAGTCATACGACGTCACGTTCCATCTTGATGGAAAGGGAGATGACCAAGAAGTCCACCTGTACCGCAAGAACGCTGAGGGTGTTTTCGTCGACGCGACTCCTACCATGGGGTCCACTCCCGGCGACGGTTTCCAGAAAGTGAACCTTCAGTTCACCCGCGGCGAAGCCGACACCACCGACGAGCTGCAGCTCTTCGTCAACGGACAACAGTCCAACGGCGCAGAATCGCACAAATCAGTTGTAATCGGCGGCACCAAGCAAGCTTGTTCCACTCCCGAAATCGGGACGCCACTGACAGAAACCAAGAATTGTCAGACTCCAGGCATCACGCTTGACGAGCAGAAGGCATTCAACTGCCCTCTACCCGGCAAAGAACTTGCAATCACCGGAAGCGGAACTGAACATCTTGCTGCTATCGCAGCTTTCATGCTTATTCTGAGTGCAATCTGCATTCGGTTTACGCGTCGCAAGCAGCAATTGGTGAACAGTGATGTAGTGGCCTAACGGTCATAAAACGGTTCCCGGAGGGAAAGCAGAAGCTATGACAACGAAGTCATGGAATAAGCCAACCCTCCGGGAAACCGAACCAGTGAATGCGACTTGCATGTTTCTAGCCTTAAAAAGCTAAAACCTGTCTGATCTGTCGTTTCCACAGTGCGCGCAAAGTGCTACACAGCACACAATTTGCGCTCAGTGTGAAGACGATTATTCAAATAACAGTACTGTGGTGGATATGCTATACTCTACCTAAAGCGTAAGCGGTACATATACTCGAGTATGGGCAAAAAAATAATCAACGAAAACACCACCGTCGTGGACTTGAGGAAGAAGGCAACTATTCCTCATATTAAGCATACTGACATTTCGGACGCTAGCTCCCACGAAAACCCATTAAACGATAACGTGACTGCACAACCTATTAAGAAAGCACTATCAACAAGAAGGAAAAAAATCTTTCTTATTATAGGGGTAGTAGTTTTATTAATCGGAATGGTTAGTCTTTGGAAGTACCAACAATTAAAAGCCAATCGTAAAAATTTAGACTGCAGTAAATCTACTTGTATCAAAATACTAAATGATGCCTACAGTGCATTCGGAAGTCAAAACGTGCCAGCTCAAAAGAAGATAGTTGATCAAATACGCGCAATAAAACATTATGACGAACAACCCAATTATGATTATGTGATCACACAGTATTATATAAACATCAGTGACGGTCCGAATGCACAAATTTATCTTAATAAATTGGTCGCAGTATATGGTAAAAGTAACTATAGCTACAACGATATTATCAAACCGATTGCCCGAGAGCCAGATTCTTTAAAAAGTGATATAGAATTTCTGCATAACCAAGCAAATGAAGCTCAAAGTTTCGATAAGGTGATCTACAAAAGATGATGCACATTAACCGCTGGTCGCGTACATATCTCTACTCTCTTGTTGTATGTCTGATTATTTTAG